>JAKSUC010000195.1 GCA_024413595.1 Bacteroidales bacterium | reverse complement strand
TTTTTTTTCACATAAAAAAAAGTAAGACACAAGAGAGGAAAAACTTTTTTTAGTGTAGAAATAAAGAAAGATACTATAACAAAAAAGGCGAACAGTTTTCTGTTCGCCTTTTATTTAATATAGATAAAAATTACAATGCTACCTTATAACTTGTTTTATCTATAACAACCACTACCACACCTTTATTATTAATAATAATTTCAGTATGAGAACTGGTTAAAGACTGAGATTTTATTAAACGGCCATTTAAATCAAAGATTTGTATTTGACTATCGGTATTTTCTGTTTCAATATAAACAACTCCATTATATCCCCAAACCTTATATTGTGGATTTTGAGAAAGTTCGTTGGTTGGAGTTGGGTCGTCACCACCTTGAGGTTTTAGTTTTTCTAAAACTTGTTTTTTGGTATCTGTGTATGGTTTACCATTGAAAGTAAATGTGGCAGTATAGGTTAATTCACCTTCTTTGTCAAAGGTGGGAGCTAATGTAGTATCTGATGTTATAACTCCATTTATGTTTTGAGTGTCATTATCTTTTGTACATACAAATGAGGCTACGGCTTTTGAATAGTCGGTCCATATAAATGTAGGGTCTCCGTAGGTGTGACCTAATGCTTTTATGGTTTCTGGTTCTTTTAATATAACACCACATACTGAACATTTTAAACCTTCAGATAAACCATCTGTTGTACATGTAGCTGGCTTGCTCGGTAATATTTCTGAAATATGTTGTTCAAATACTGCTTCTAATTCCAAATCTTTAGTAACTTCAATTTCTCGTGGATTATCTGTGTTATTATCACTCCATTTAATAAAATGATAACCAGTGTTTGGTTTTGCTTCGATTTTTACTGTTTTGCCATATTCATATTCACCTGATCCAGAGAATGTACAATTATCACCTTTAAGTGTTATTGTATGTTGGTCTATTGCAAATATTGCTTTTAATTCAAAATTTTCTGTAACTGTTATTTCTAGTGGATTTTCTGTATTACTTACACCTTCCCATTCTACAAAATGATAATGTTCGTTTGGTATGGCTGTATAAATTTCTATTGTATTTGGTATTACATTTACATCACCTTTTATTTTTCCATATTTTTCATCATTAATTAAAAGGGTTACTTTTAACATTGATTGGGTATTATTACAAACCCAATCTTTTTCTTGATAATTTTCTTTTTCCCCATCAGGAATGTATAATGTAACTTTATTCAAATCAATAAACCAAACTGAATTAAATTTTAATATACCATCATCTTCCCAATTTAATTTGATTGAGGTTAAATTTTTACAATCATAAAAAGCCCACCCTCCAATACTTGTAACACTCTCGGGTATGTCTATTGAGTTTAAACCTGAACAACCGTTAAAAGCATAATTTCCAATACTTGTAACACTCTCGGGTATGTCTATTGAGGTTAAACCTGAACAACCGTTAAAAGCACGATTTCCAATACTTGTAACACTCTCGGGTATGTCTATTGAGGTTAAACCTGAACAACCGTTAAAAGCAT
>JAKSUC010000194.1 GCA_024413595.1 Bacteroidales bacterium | reverse complement strand
CATTTGATATATAATAAACCAATGTTTATTTTGTTTTAATGTAATTTTATTATTTCTCTTTAGTTTTATTTCTTTCGTATATAAATTAATAAAAAACATGTTTGTTAACCATATTATGATTAATAGAAAAGCAACAATATCGATTTTGAGAACAAACATAAATATTGCTGCAATTATCATAAATAAATAATTGATGACTCTGAGTATTTCTCCTGTTTCAGAAACTTCTTTTTGTTTATTTAATCGTTTTTTCGTCATATTCCTAAACTTTAATTCATTATTTCAGTAAGCTTGACTTACTGAAATAATATTCTTTATCATCAAGTTATATCAAATGTTTTATATCCAAGATTTTTAATTTTTAATTGAAATGATTGAAAAAGTTTAATATTCCTTTTTTTCTTAAATAATCCCTTGGAATCAAATTTTATTTTTACATCTATATCGTCTAAATAAAACTGAAAATATGGACGTTGAGCTAAAATATTTCTTTCTCCGATGCATGTTGATATATCCTTAAACGAGTTATAATGTTTCCTAAAACCATTTATACAATCATTAAAATAGAGTTTAAATCCATCAGAAAAAATAATACAATCTTTTTCAATACACATAATTGCTATGTAATTATATTCTTTCATATTCTTCTAGTTTTATTAAAATTTTATAGAGGAAGTTTCTAATTTAATATTCTGAATAGAAAAAGTTTCACTACTGAAAAGGTGAGTTTCTTTCTGGTTATCGCAAGAAAGAACAATTTCAAATTGCCCTGGAGATTTTCTGCTGATTTTTATACATTCTGCATACGACATCTGCATATTCAAATCAACAATAAAATCATTGATTTTTATTTCAGGAAAACCATTGTTATTGTAAATTAGAAATTCATTATCATCTATTTTGATTTTTACATTGGTTTCCCAAAATGGTTCTACGGAATTTGAATCTCCAATGGAGAATTCAAGTTGTTTAATATCAGCAATGGATTCAGTAGGTTTTATCTTGCCTACTCCTTTACAAATATAATTAACACATAAATCAGAATATTTGCTGCCTTTATAATTTTCAATGAAGATAAGCTTTACCGGTTCAGATTTTTCTGCAGCTGAAAAAAGATTAATACGCTGAGGTTCACTTGTATCTTTTAATTCAACGGTTTTCTTTTTATTGCTTCTTTGATATTCAATAACTATTTTTTTAGGTCGTGAATTTTTTTCGTATAGATCAGTTCTACCGGCTTTTACATATCCTGAGGAAATTACAATATCCTTCGTATCGCAGTTACGGATTACAATACTTGCATTCTCAGCTGATTCGGGAACCCAAGGTAATTCATCATTTGATGAAAGACATTTTGCAGAGTATTCAACAGAACCTTCTTTTAAATAACTGCTTACAGTAAAATCTGAAGAAACAAAATCAAGAAAATGTTTATATTCATGGGAATGAACACTGAACATTAACAATTGACTGATTACCAAAAACAAAACTTTTTTCATATTTTTTTTACCTCTCCGTT
>JAKSUC010000193.1 GCA_024413595.1 Bacteroidales bacterium | reverse complement strand
TAAAAATTCTAAATATTCCAGAAGAACAAATTCAAATACTTAAAGAACAAATAAAAAAAGACAATCTATAAAAATAAAATATGTCGTTAGGTTTAAATATTGGAGGTATTATACAAATTTCGTCATTAAATAATCAATTATATAGAGTTATTGGTATGACTTTTTTTCAATATGAAAATCTAAATCATAAATATTTTTATATTGAATATAAACTTGAATGCAATAATCAAATTATATTTCTTGAAGACGAAAACAACGAATGTTTAAACTCGCAAAATTTCTTTAACATCTTTTCTGACAACAAAAACTACTTTGAATCTGACTATAATTTTTCTAAATCTACAACTGACAAAATTCAAATCAATATTGTTAAAGAAATTTATGGAGAATCTGATTTTTCTATCAACAAACAAATTAAATATAAATATACATTCAGCAACAATGCGGATAATAATTTTTTGTTGAATATAAGAAACAAAGATTATTATGGTTTTATTGTCAACAAAAAAGACATAGAAATTATTAAAAATGGAGACCTTTCATTTAATATTAACCCCAAAAAAGAAGAAATATCTGTAATTAAATATAGTACTTCAAATATAAATCAATACAATTTTGATAATATAAAACAATATGAGCCTAACGGAATTATATACAAAAATAACAATTATAAAATCACAACGCAATATGTAACATCTACAAATAATATTGAATTAGACTTAGCATCTACAACATCAGGTAATATATTTTATCTAAAAAACTACGACAATAAATATTATCTATTAAGCATAAACAAAAATAAAAATAATATTTCGCCATTATTTTCAACCTACCGTTCGGGTAAAAAAACAAGAAATTTTCTAGATGGTGATTTTATTAACTATACCGACAACTATATTGACTATAAATATATTATAGTAGACTACAATATTTATCTAGAAGAAACCACAAACTCTGGCACAAAACAATATCAAGGTATCGAAATAAAATTAAACAAATTAAAAACATGTACACTTCTACCACAAAACGAATACAACAATATAAAACCATCTAAAACATCACAAAACAAATCAAACAATAAAAAACATCAAACATCACGCAATACTTTTGCATCAATACTTACTAAAATTTTATTATTTGGCTGTATATTAATTATATTTATAATTTCATTTGCTACTACATTTATTTTATTAACTATGTTTGATGCTAGCTATTCTATGTGTTATATAATATCAATAATTGTAGGTGTTGTTTTATCATGGTATTTTAAATCTAAATTTATTGATTGAAACATTGTATTTTTAAGAAAATCTCAAAAAACCCAAGCACCGAAGGTGCGTAACTTTGTTAACCGTATGCGTAGCTTACGGTAAATACTACCCCAACACAACCCAAGCACCGAAGGTGCGTAACTTTGTTAACCGTATGCGTAGCTTACGGTAAATACTACCCCAACACAACCCAAGCACCGAAGGTGCGTAACTTTGTTAACCGTATGCGTAGCTTACGGTAAATACTA
>JAKSUC010000192.1 GCA_024413595.1 Bacteroidales bacterium | reverse complement strand
ATTTAATTAAAGTTAGGGAATCCGTTTTTATGGAAAAAATTACCAAATAATAAAAATAAAAAAATTGACACATAAAGACCAATAATATAAAATTGTTTTAGCGAAAAACAATATTGGAGGTCTGTTATGTGTCAAATTAATTATACAACAGAAAATAAAAAAAATAAACCCTTAAATCAAATAGAAATGGGAAAAATTGAAACAATGTTAAATGAAGGATATAACTCAACACAGATAGCAAAGGCAATTGAAAGAGATTCAAGTTGCATTCAGAAGGAAATAAAAAATTTTTCAACAATAGTAAAAATAAATAAAAAATGTGATGTATGTAAGAAGTATGAAGAATGTAAAAAGACAGGATTATGTGGAAATAATATGCTTGTAGGATATTGTTCTAGTTGTAAAGATTGCAAAATAGCGGTAGAAAATTGCGAAGATTATGAACCAATTGTGAAATGTAATAAATTAAGAGGACGAAAAAAAGTGTGCAATGGTTGTCCTAATTTTAAACAATGTAGAAAAGCAAAACTTGTATATATAGCTGAGAAAGCATTAAAACAACACGAAGAAAATAAAAAGAAGTCAATAAAGAAAATGAAAGAAATAAAAAATACAGAATATATGGATGCATTATCAGAAAAGATAAAACACGGAATATCACCAGAGGTAGCATTACAAACAACTGAAAATAAAACAGGAGAAAAAATATCATTACCAACATTGTATTTACGAATAGATAGAGGATTAATGAAATGTAAAAACATAGATTTAAGAAACAAATTAAAAAGAGAACCAAAAGAAGAAAAAAGAGAAAGAAATCCTAATAGAGAAAAACACAGAGCAAATGGAAGAAGTTATGGCGATTTAAGTGAAGAAGAAAAGACACAAAAATTAGATGGATTTGGTGAAATGGATACAGTAGAAGGTATAAAAGGAAGTAAATTGCTGATGACACTAATAAATAAGAAGACAAGCTTTTTATTTGGAATACCAATAAATAATAAAAAACAAGAAAGTATAATAAAAGAATTAGATAAATTAGAAATAACCATGAAGGATAAATTCAAATTAATATTAGAGAAAATAATAACAGATAATGGGTGTGAGTTTTTAGATTATAAAGGAATAGAAGAATCAAAAAATGGAGAAGAAAAAAGATTAAGTTTGTATTACGCAGATCCATATGCTTCTTATGAAAAAGGGCAAATAGAAAATCAACACAGACTAATAAGGTATTTTTATCCCAAAGGAGTGGATTTTGCAAAATATAAAGATAGTGATATAATAGAAAAAATAAACAGAATTAATAATTATCCAAGAAAAAATTTAGGATGGTCTACACCATATAAAGAGATGGAAAAGATAATAGGAAAAGAGATGTTAGATAAGTTAGGTTTTTATGAAATAGCAATAGAAAATCTAAATATGACAAGAAAAAATGCAGCTTAAATAATTTAAAAATAAAAGGTTTTTATGATGGCAAAAGTAAAAATAAAAAACGGACATCGCAACTTTAATTAACC
>JAKSUC010000191.1 GCA_024413595.1 Bacteroidales bacterium | reverse complement strand
ATTTAAAGGGATAACATAAATTCCGTCTTCCCTTTTATAGCAAGGCCCAAACGCTGTAATAATTGCCATAAAAGTTGGTGCAACAACATCACTTTTTGTAGCAAGCTTGTTTTTAAGTAAATTTAATTTTTTTGCACCATAATTTACTAATTCTTCACCACCAAGTTTTATTTCGATTGCAGCCCATTTCCCTTTTGGCATGCGAATAATAGCGTCACACTCCAAATTACTATGATCTCTATAATGCATTACACTACCACCATACAGATCACTATAAATTCTTAAATCCCTAATTGCAAAATCTTCAAAAAAGAATCCAAAAGAATTTAGATCATTTAATAAATCATCTGGAGATATGCCAAGAGCTTGACAAGCAATTGATGTATCAACAAAGTGTCTAGTTGGAGTTGTAAGAATTGCTGTTTTTGATCTTATATTTGGGCACCAAGCATCCAAATCCTCAATAATATATAAATCTTTCAATGCTTCTAAGTAATCATAAAGGGTTTCTTTATTTAAAGTTCTTTCTTCGTTTTGAATAACATCTTGAAGAATTGAATTTAAAGAAGCACGAGTCGAAATATGTCTAGCATATGATTTTAATATGAATTTAAAGTAACTTGGTTTTTTATTTCTAAACTTTTCATTTTTAGAATCTTCAAATTCAAATAAACTATTATAGTAATTTTTTGTAATTTTAATTGAATTTTCTTCATTCGCCATTACAGATAAAGGCCAGCCACCACGGCAAATTTGAAAAGCTGTTTTATAAAGTGTTTGCTCTTGATTAGGGTGTGGAGAAAATTCGCCATTTTCAAATAAAGTAATCAAGGAAATAATACCTAACGATTCCTTAGATTCAAATAAAGACATTGTTCGCATTTTAAGTTTAGAAATTCTACCAGCGCCATTATGTTGAATCAAACTCTTATCAGCAGGTGTTGAAGAACCAGTTAAAATATATTTTCCAAACTGATAATCCTCGTCTAAATCTTGTTTTATGTAGTTCCATACATCAGGAACTTTTTGCCATTCATCAATTAAATGAGGCTTTTCACCCACTAAAGCAATTCCAGGATTTAACAAAGTTTTATTAACTGTATCAACGGTATTTATCCTAAATATACTTTTAGCATACTGTTCACATGATGTGGTCTTTCCACAAAATTTTGGTCCCTCAACACAGATTGCTCCTATTGTTTGACTATATTCTGCAATTTTTTTATCAATATATCTTTTATAATAATCTTTCATACAACATCTCCTCAACTTATTTTATATTGTAATATAATTTTCATAAAAAATCAATAATTTTAGAGTATTTTGCAATGTCTATTTAGAGTATTTTGCAATAAATTTTATACGTTGTAGTTAAATATTACTTGTTTTTAGAGTGTTTTGCAACATCTTTTTAGAGTATATTGCAATATGTTTTTCCAGTATTTTTCAATATTTTATTATGGCATTTTGTAATTTTAGAATGTTTTGCAATTAGATAGAACGCAGCTCTTTTGCAATAGAAGTTCACTACTAAAGTACGTTCACTTAAAAGA
>JAKSUC010000190.1 GCA_024413595.1 Bacteroidales bacterium | reverse complement strand
AATTCTTTGTTACCACTAAAATATTCTTTCAAAGTATGACACAACATTGATTTTCCAAATCGTCGTGGACGACTTAGAAATGCAATTTTACTTTCATGGGTTAATTTGTAGACAATTTCTGTTTTATCTACATACATATACCCTTCTTCCATCATACTTTTAAATGTATAGGTATCTATTGGTAACTTCTTTAACATAATCTTTTTAATTCTTATTTATTAACAAATTTTCCATCCATCAATATTTCTTGCTTTTGAACTTATATTAACTCCACATTTTACAACCTTTCTTCCTTGTAATCTATCTTGATAAGCAATGGAATAACCTTTATCATTTATTTGTTGTAATGCTTCTTCGGCGGAAGAGTCTACTTTAAATTCAAGTACATAAACTGTATTTTCAGCAAACATAACAATATCAGCACGACCTCGTATTGATTTGACTTCTATATATGTATAACGATTAAACAATCCAAACATTACATATATCAAAACTTGATAAAAACGTTCACATTTTGCTTTGTCTTCCCAATCTTCTTTGGTCATTACATCGTAAGGAATAGAGGCAATATATGATTTTATCACTTCTAATGCGGTGTTTAAATCGTTTGCTCTTATGGCAGTTGCAAAATTTATTACTGTACTATTACTTGTTATATTGTCTATTTTAGTAACCATAGGCAAAAGCGACTCTGATAATCCTACTCGAACTTCTTTGTTTGGAATTCCAATTAAATATACTTCAAAATCTTTGTCATAACCTTTTATTGTTAAATATCCACTTTGAAATAATAATGGAATTGCATTAGTTAATTCAGTTGCAGGCATATCAAGTAATGATGCAGGTAATTTTTCATTTTCTAATTCAGCTAAATTTGTATTAAATCGTTTTAATTGTTTTATCAAGAAAGTAGGTGTTCCACTATCAAACCAATAATAATTTAATCTTTTATCATTTAGTGCTTTAATTAAACTAAATGGATTAAATACACGAGTTTCGCCATCTGAAAAATGATAACCATCATAATATTCTAACATTTTGTTAAAAGCCTGTTCAACAGTTATTTCATTTTTTTGTGCAAATACTTCTAAATATGGTAATAATTGTGTTTGTAATTCTTCTTCTGTTATTCCACAAATACAATCATAATCAGGTAATAATGATATTTTATTTAGATTATTTAGTGTAGAAAATATTGATAATTGTGAAAATTTGGTTATTCCTGTTATAAATGCAAATCGTAAATTTCCTTCATAATCTTTTATTACTTGATAAAATTCTTGAAGAAATTCTCTGGTTGCTTCTAATAATTCTGGTTTATCAAGTTTATTTAATAATGGAGCATCATATTCATCTATAATTATTACTGGTTTTGGACCATTATTTTCCATTGAACGTTTTATTAAACCTCTTAATTTAGCACCTGGTGTTTTCTCATTTTCATTGTCACCGTATATCTCTGCATAGTCATCAAGAAAAAGCATAAGATTATCTTTCATACTTTCAAGTGAACAATCTTTCAATGACGACATTGTAAAAAAGAAAACTGGATGTTTTATCCAATCTTTTTCTAAGTCATAAATCTTGAGACCTTGAAACATTTCTTTGTTACCACTAAAATATTCTTTCAAAGTATGACACA
>JAKSUC010000019.1 GCA_024413595.1 Bacteroidales bacterium | reverse complement strand
ACATGCCTGTCACGCATGGGGTCGCGAGTTCGAGCCTCGTCCGGACCGCCAAACATAATCCTCAAAAATTTAATGATTTTTGAGGATTTTTTGTTTTTATATAATTTTTGATTTCCTTAATTGTTAATTAAAAAAATGATAGAATCACATCCTTTAACTCCGTTTTTACCAAAAAATTGCAAAGTATTATTTTTAGGAAGTTTTCCTCCTCAAAAAAAACGTTGGAGCATCAATTTTTTTTATCCTAATTTTATTAATGACCATTGGAGAATTGAAGGGCAAATTTTTTTTAATGACAAAAACTATTTTGTTGATAATCAGAATAAAACATTCTATTTAGACAAAATTATTGACTTTTTGAATCAAAAAGGAATTGGAATATTTGACACCGCAACAAAAGTTAACAGACTTAAAGACAATGCTTCTGACAAGTTTTTAGAAATTGTTGAAAAAACTGATATAAACAAATTATTATTACAAATTCCTGAATGTAAAACACTTGTAACCACTGGAGAAAAAGCTACAGAAACAATTTGTGAATATTTTTCTATTCAGAAACTTCCAAAAGTAGGAGAGAATATCCAAATAAATTCAGACTTAAAACTTTATCGTTTACCCTCATCTTCAAGAGCTTATCCATTAGCATTTGACAAAAAAGTTGAAGAATACAAAAAAATGTTTCAATTTGTTGGGGTGAAATAAAAATGGAGCAAATTTTCAATCTTTAATAGTTTTTTTTAGGTGCTTTTTTTTAAAAAAATCAAAATTTAATATCTTTTAATTATGTTTTTAAATATCAATTATTTATATAATACATTTGCACATTTCGGGGGTAACTTTTGGTCAAATTTTGCACATTTCGGGGGTAACTGATTTTTAAACAAAATTATTCATGAATTTTTACTCAAAATTATAATTCATATTTTGAAATTGTATTAAATATTTCGTTTTCACTTTTTTTTTTCTTCTTTCAAATATACAAAAAATTCTCAACAAATAATCGTGAAAATGAGTATATTATTTTTCCTTCTCTTTTTTAATAAAAATATCAATATCTTCAACAACATATAATAAACTTGTAGTATGAAGAGCTTCGTAATTATCAATAACAAAACTATTTACATTAAATTTTTCAAATAATTCTATAACTTCTTTACCTGAAAGATTATGGAAAGTTTTATACTCTTCAATACAACAAATTAAAAATTCTTGTTCTATATTCATGCTTCTGGATAAATTATAGTTCCTGTTGTCATTTCTTCATAAAACAAATCTGCCAATGCTAAAGGACTAAAATGCCAAAGTTTGGTTTCTTCGTTTTCTAAATCATAGTAAAGTCTTGATTTATATAGCTTTGAAATTGCAGTTAAAGGTTCATAATTGTATTCTTTACAAATACTATTTACAATCATTGGAACTAACATTTGTAAAATGGTTTTAAATTTATTTTTTTCATCCATGATTATAATATTTTGGGTTGATTAATTACAACGTCACTTCCATGAAATATCAGCATATTTTTTATTGTTTATGCAAAAAAATAAATATTTTAAATATACAGAATTAAATTTTGATAATTTATTGAAAAAAATATCATTGTAAAAATGCGTAAAATCATTTTTTTATATCATGCTCACATTCAAAATCTATTCAGATTAATATTATACTCAATTACTTAATAAATTATACTTTTAGTTTCTATTAAAAGTTTAAAGTATATTTAAAACTTTTAATAAAAAGTCCAAAAGTTTAAAGTATATTTAAAACTTTTTGGTATATTTATTTGATTAAACACAAAAAATATTACCTAATTCAAAAAATATAATAGCGTTTTTTTTGTATATTTGCTAAAAAATAAAAATATGCAACCTTTAAAATACGCTTTTAAACACGTTAGAGTTAACACCGATCAAATTTATAAAGGTTTCGGTTTATGTCACTTAGACGACGTAACTCAATATTATGTTCATCCTGATAATCAATCATATAAAGGTACTACTACTATTTGTCAAGCTATTGGTGATGCTGTAATACTTTGTAGTGAATTAATTAGTTCAAAAAATAATATTGGAGATATTTTTTTTTCAGAAAATAATAATGATTTTTTTGTTGATATAAATATTCCTGAAGATTGGCGTGATAATTTTGTTTTTGAATTTAATGTATTCAATTATAAAGTTTTATACTCTTATCAAAATATTAAATTAGCTTGTTACGACAAAAATAAAAAATTCATAAAAGATGATTTTAAACATTTTCATCCAAAATATAAAATATGTTTAGTTTTAGCCGTAATATTATCTAAACAATTAATTGAAGATGAAGATTTTAGAAGTTTGTTTGTTGATTTTATATCACAACCTACAAAAGAAAAGTTTATAATAATTTGCGAAAATTTTTATCAAGTTAATAAAGATTTAGATATAGAACTTGATTGGAACGATTTATCAAAATATGAAATAAAAACCTTTAAAACGTTTTCAAATATTTATAAAAATATAAAAAACAATACAGAAGACATTAAAACCGAGTTCAAAAAAATAGAAATCGAAAAATTTTTAGATACAGATTTTAGTGAAGAACAAAAATTATATATTCCCAATTTAGCAAAAGAATTTGTTTTAGATAGTTCGTTACATAATTTGTGTAATGCAATAAAAAACAACGATATAAAAGCTGTACTTTTTCATGGACCATCTGGAACAGGAAAAACAATTTCGTGTAAACTAATATGTCAAGAAATAAATTTACCAATATTAGAAACAGTAAATTGTACCGAAAATCTTGATGAATATGTTTTAGGAAAATATATACCATTAGACGATAAAATAATATTTAAGGAAAGTTATGTAACAAAGGCAATTAGAGAAGGTGGCGCTGTTGTTTTTGAAGAAATAAATTTTGCAAAACCTCAATACCTATCGTTTTTAAATTCTTTGTTAGACGATAATGGATTTGTGCGTTTGGATAATGGTGAAATTGTTAAGCGACACAAAAATTTTAGATTTTTTGCAACAATGAATATTGGATATTTTGGAACTAAAGAATTAAATCAAGCTTTGTATAATAGATTTAACGCAATTATAGAAATACCATCATTATCAAATGTTGCAATAAAACGCATGTTAGTTGCAAGAGTTCCCGAGTCGGAAAAATATTTGGATAAAGTTTTAAATATTTATCACAAAATAAAAAAACGTATTGAAGTTGAAGAATTAGATTATGTGATTTCGCCAAGAACATTAGAAAATTGGTTGAAACTTGCAAAATATGAAGGATATATTAAATCGGCAGAAAAAACAATTATTCAAATAGCAAAAAATGATAAAGCTTTTTCTGAGGTAATTCGCTCAATAATAAAGATTTACAAATGGTAATGATATGGCAACTTATCTTGATTTATTTTTAACTGAGCAAAATAGAATTATAGAAGAAGAGTTTTGTAAAACTTTTTCAGAAAAATATGATTTGTCATTGTCGTTTATTCATAATAATGAGGCATTTACAGATGGTGAAATAATAGTTTGTGATCCACAATTTGGTGAACTTTATATAAATGAAGATGCTTTAATAAATATAGAAAATTATTTAAAAATACCACATAAATTATCAAGAAATCAATGGCTTGCATTAAAAGTAGTTACACGATTTCAAACAATTCATGAATGTTTGCATATATTATATACAGATTTTTCGATAGATTTTTCAAAATATCCCAAATGTAAAAATTCAAAAAACAAAATAAGTGCCTTAGCATCAATTTCAAATATTATAGAAGATGCTTATATAGAAGCAGTTGGAGTTAGTGTTTATGACAATATTGAATTTTATTTACGGTTTGGAAGAGTTTCGCAACAATTTATTCCTAAATATGGAGATGATATTATCGAAGAGTATTATTTTAAAATAAATCCTTCGATAAAACCATATTTTGAATACAAAAAGTATATGATATTATATGTTTTATATCCATTTATGACGTTACCAAAAGTATGTTCCGAAGCTCAAAAATACATAGATTTTACAAAAGATTTGTTTACAAAAGCAACAATTCAGCCAACGCCAGAATTACGTTATGAATATTCAAAACAGATTTTTGACATAATTTTGCCTATAATACCAGACGATGAAAAATATGATATTTCAGATGAAAAATCATTTGAATTGTTTGATAAACATACACACAATCAATACTCCGATACTAAGAAAAGTGTTAAATCACAAGAAGTTACACGAAAATTATTTTCAAAACTAAATGGTGAAAAACTTGATAATGAAAATCAAATTAATGAAAAAAATTTAGAAATTTTATCTTTAGATATTTTAGATTTTGAAAATGAAGAAACAAAATCATGGAATAATATTGAAAGTGAAGATGAAGTGGAATATCTTTATGGAGATAATTTTGATATATCACCATTTCATGGAGATATAAAAATTGTTGTAACAAAATATGGTTCAAATTTGAATTTAAAAAATGGTTATAACGAAATTGTTAAAAGCAATAAAAGTATTATAAATAATTATAAATCAAAGATTTCGTATATTATGCAGGCACAAGTTGACATTAGAGAAGAAAAACAAATAATAGGAAATGGAATAAATTCAAAAAATTTAGCAGAGCATAAAAAAAGATTTTGGTACAAAATAAATAAAGGTATAGACATACCAGAAATATCAGTTTTATTTTTATTAGATGGAAGTGGCTCAATGTTAGGAGAACGAAATAGAGCTGTAATAGAAACTTCAATTATTTTGCACGAAGTTCTTTATTTTCAGAATATTGAACATTGTTTTATAGAACATAGAGCAATAGGATTAGAACCACAAATAGAAATAAACATTTTAAAAGGTTTAAATGACGATGAAAAGTTTAAATATAATTTATTAAAAAATAATGCAAGTGATTGTAATAGAGACTCATTAGCATTAGTTTGGGCAGAAAAATATTTACAAGAAAATGCAAATTGTGACCATAAAATAATAATAGTATTATCAGATGGAATCCCCTATCATCCATACGATAATTATGTACCACCAATTTCAGTTCAAGATTTAACCAATACCGTAAAAAAAATAGAGAAACGAGGCATTCATATATTTGCAATAGCATTAGATAACAACGACGAAAAGTTTGAAACATATCATGTTTTAAAAGAAATTTATCCGCAAACAATAAGTTGTACAAATCTTAAAACATTGCCATCAAAATTGTTTAGAATAATTTCAAAAGAATTGGAAAATAATTAATAATTCATTATTTATCATTTTGCATCTAAAATAATTATCAATTATTATTGTGAAATGATTTTTTTGTTATAATTGAGCTCAAATTGTAAAAATTATACTCAAAATGGCAAACAGATTAATAGGAAGAGATTCAGAACTAAAAGAATTACAGAAATATTATAAAAAAATATTAAAAAACAATATTTCACAAATTATCCTCATCTCAGGAATTTCTAATGAAGAAAATAATGCATTATTAAAAACATTTATTGAAAATAAAAAGAATATAGTATTATTTGATTGTTTAACACAAAATATAAATAATAGTATATTAGATATTTATGAAAGACCTATAGATGCTAATAATCCATTGATTTGGTATATTAATAATGCATATATTTTAGAAGAAAATGATTTTGATACTATAGCAAATTTTGCAAAAAGTTATAAATTAATAATTTTGCTTAATGTTAAAAGTAAAGATTTAGATTCAATAAAATTAAATGTTGATAAAGAGAAAGTAGAACTTAATAAAATAATTTTAACTACAAATAATATAGAAGAAGAAGCTGATAAATTAATAGCAGAATATCATCAAATAAAAGAAAAATATGAAATAGAAGATGAATATAAAGAAAGTATATTAATTAAAGCATTAGGATGTTACCAAAATTTATTGAAAAGTTCAATAGATCAATTAAGTATATCAAGAAAAGAAGCAGAAACAATATATTTATTAGGAGATTTTTATGAAGAAAATCGCAATTTCCCAAAAGCTAATAAATTTTTATCAGATGCTTTATCAAAATTTAAAAAGTTAAAAGATGATTTTTATATAGGTTTGTCTTATTTTAAATTGGGTGAAAGTACCGATTTTATAGATGAAATACAAAAAGAAATAAAATTTAAAAACTATATAAAGGCTTTAAAATATTTAACTCCTGAAAAATATTTATCTAATCGAATTGAAGTTTTATTTAGAATTCAACATGTATGCTTAATATTAGGAAATGATAATAAAAAATATTTAAAAGAGATAATTAATTTAACAAAAAATAATCCAAAAGAATATTTTAAAGATTTGTTCAATGCATGTAATGATATTTATAATAGTTATTTAAGATCTGATGATTATGATAAAGCTATAGCAATTTTAGGATATATGAAAAAATTTGTTCCAATATATGGAAGTAGTTATGAAAAATCAAAATTGTTGCAATATGAATCAGATTATTATGCTTTTAAATTCGATTTTGAACAAGCTGATAAAATTCGATTAGATTATATTAATTATCGAAAACAAGAAATTGAAGAAGAAAAAGATTCTGATAAAATTAAAGAACAAGAATATAATCAAAGATTAGGATATTTGTATCAATTTGAAAGTGAGTATTATATAAATCATAATAATTATTGGGTTGCAATACAATATATAAACTTATCAATAGAGCATTTTAAAAAAAGTGGATATGTAACTTTTATTATGAGTGTAATGAAAAGCAAGAAAGATTTATTAATAAAAACTTGTCATTATGAATTAGCCTTGCAAGCATTAAATGAATATGTACGAATTTTTGAAGAAAGCAATGGAAATAAAAAATATTCATTGATAGAAGATGATATGCTTAATACAAATCATAAAATTGATATTGAATATGCTGAAATATATTATAAATTAGGAGATTATCAAAAATCATTATTTTATTATAAAAAGTATTATGAAGAATTTATAAAAAAAGATGATTATGGTTATTATGAGTCATTTTATGAACAATATGCTAATTGTCTTGAAAAAAGTAATTATTTAAATTACAAAGAGATAGCATCATATTATATTAAAGCATCAGAATATAATGGAGAACAAGAATCCTATTGGGAAGAATTAGATGATTTAAAAAAAGCAACTGTAATTTATTATAAAAATAATGACAAATATAATGCAGACTTAACCATGAAGAAGTTAAGAGAAAAAGCGGGATTTAATTGTAAAAAATATGCAGATACAACTCATATTGAAGAAGTTGGTGAAGCCGAATACTTAGCTGGAAATTATGAAAAATGTATTGATTCATTTATGGAAATAATGCAAACATGTTTAAATGAAGATATTTGTTCTCGTAATTTTATTTCTGATGTATATAATTTATTAGGAAAATGTTTGCTTTCAGATAAATCAAAATATGATATAGAATTGACATATCATGGAAAAACACAAAAAATATATGAATTTGCCATAGATTATTTAAAAGAATCAATTAAATTGTATGAAAAACATGGAGATACTTTATATTATGAATATGCTATAGTTCCATTATTTCGTCTTTATCTATATAAAAATATAAATTGTGAAGAAATTTTTAATATTACTAATGAATATATTCAAGCTAATTTAGAATATAAAAAGTATTCATTTGCAAGTTATTATTTGTCATTGATGTATATTTATCAAGCAAGGTACTATTATTTTTATAAAAAAGATAATAAAAGAGCAGATTTTGCTTTCAAGAAAACACTACAATGTATAAAAAATATTGAACGAAAGAATTTAAAGTCAATAAGATATGCAGAAGTATGTAATTATTTGTTTGATATAAATAAAGTAGACGAAGCCATGAAATATTCTTTTTGTATAATAGACAAAGAACATATGGCTGAAGATTTGCAAGATAAATTAAAACAACAATATAAGTTAATGAAATTTGAGTAATAAAATCAATTTTTGTTAACATAAGTTATAAAATCAAAGTGAAATTTTTAGTAATTTTGCGTTGATTTTTTTATTTATATAAAACTCAGAATGTTGTTAACTGCAAAAGAAAATTATCTTAAAAAGACAGGTGCAAAATCATTGCACGTTAAGGCATTATTGTTTGATATGGATGGTGTTTTGTTTAATTCAATGCCAAATCATGCAAAATCGTGGTGCGAATCTGTAAAAGAATTTGGATTAAGTATTGATAGGGAAGAAGCCTATATGAACGAAGGACGAACTGGTGCGTCAACAATTAACGAATTGGCAATGCGAACTTGGCATCGTGAAGCAACAGACGAAGAAATTCAAAAAATTTACGCCAAAAAATCAGAAATATTTAATTCGTGTCCATTGGCAGAACCAATGCCTGGAGCTTTAAAATTATTAAATTTAGTAAAAGAAAGTGGTATTAAAATAGTTTTGGTAACAGGAAGTGGTCAAAAATCTTTGTTAGACAGATTAAATAAAAATTTTCCAGGCATATTTTCACCAGAAAATATGGTAACAGCATTTGATGTTAAATATGGCAAACCTAATCCAGAACCATATTTAATTGGTTTAAAAAAAGCAGGAGTATTATTTAATGAAGCAATAGTTGTAGAAAATGCACCTTTAGGAGTAAGAGCTGGAGTTGCAGCTCAAATATTTACGATAGCAGTAAATACAGGACCATTAAAAAATGAAGTTTTGCTACAAGAAGGAGCTAATTTATTATTTCCATCTATGGAATATTTTGCAGAAAATTGGTTTAATATTTATGAAATATTTAAATAAATATAGTTGTATATATTTGATTAATAAATAAATATAAAATATATTCAAAAAAAATAAAAAAAAATCAATTTTTTTTTTGGAGAGAACAAAAAAGTTTCTACTTTTGCATCCGCAAACGAAAACAAGCCGGTGTAGCTCAGTTGGCCAGAGCAGCTGATTTGTAATCAGCTGGTCGGGGGTTCGAATCCCTCCACCGGCTCAAAAAAAGTTCATTTTTTTATTGGGAAGTTTCCAGAGCGGTCAAATGGGACAGACTGTAAATCTGCTGGCTACGCCTTCGGTGGTTCGAATCCATCACTTCCCACTTTCTATTTTATTATACATTTTAAGTAAGAGATTTAGTGGAAGTCAGAAATATAAGTTTCTGATTTTTTTGTTTTTATAGGTAATTCTTTCGTTTTAATTTTCAATTTTTTTATAGAAAATTATTAAATTGGATAATTATTTGTTTTATATATGAAAATAAAAAAAACGCATTCATTATTGTGAATGCGTTTTTAATTATATAATATTTGTATTAAAATACCATATCATTGAAAAGAGGAGTGCTAAAATATCTTTCAGCGGTGTCGGGAAGAACAGTAACCACAGTTTTACCTTTACCTAAACGTTTAGCCATTTCGATAGCAGCTGCCACGTTAGTACCACTTGAAATACCGCACATAAGACCTTCTGAACTAGCAAGTTCACGGCTAGTAAAAATTGCTTTTTCGTCGGTAACGATATAAATATCGTTATAAATATTTTGATTTAAGTTTCGAGGAATAAGACCGTCGCCAATACCCATTTGAAGATGAGTTCCAATAGAACCACCACTCAAAATAGCAGCATTTTCAGGTTCAACAGCCCAAATTGTCATGTTAGGGAATTTAGCTTTTAAAGTTTCTCCAATACCAGAAAGAGTACCACCTGTTCCAATACCCGAACAAAAACCATCGATAGGCGAGTCAATATCTTCAATAATTTCTATAGCAGTAGAAATTCTGTGAACTTCAGGATTAGCTGGATTTTCAAATTGTTGAGGAATAAAGACATTAGGATTTTGATTTTTCATTTCAAGAGCAGTGTCGAGACATTGTTTTATACATTTTCCAATATCCCCGTAATCGTGAATTAGTTTAACTTCTGCGCCATAGTGTTTAACAAGTTTTCTACGTTCTTCACTAACGCTGTCTGGCATAATAATAATTGTTTTGTATCCACGAACAGCACCAATTAATGCTAATCCAATGCCTTGATTGCCGCTAGTAGGCTCAACAATAATTGTGTTTTTGTTGATAAGTCCTTTTTTTTCAGCGTCACAAATCATATTGAATGCGGTTCTAGTTTTAATAGAACCGCCAACGTTTAACCCTTCAAATTTAACAAGAACTCTTGCATAATTATCAGGAACCATTTTTTGAAGCTGAATTAATGGGGTATGCCCCATAGCTTCGAGAATATTTTGATAAACCATTTTATGCGAATTTTTGCGCTACAAAATTCATTAAAGTTATGTTATTGACAAAATAAAATATGTATATATCTAAAAAATTATTTCATATTTAAGTATTCCATGTATTTTTTATAAGAAATATGTTGTCCTCCCATTGATAATAAATGAGGTGTTTCAAATTGACAATCAATCATAACGCCATTGTTTTGTTTCATGATGTTTGCTAAATTAATTAAAGCAAGTTTTGAGGTATTTGGTTCTAAAGAAAACATACTTTCGCCCATAAAACAATAACCTATGGTTACGCCATAAAGTCCACCAACTAATTTATTTTCATTGTTCCAAACTTCAACGCTTATAGCGTATTCCATTTCATTAAGTTTAGTGTATGCTTTTATCATTTCTGGACCAAGCCAAGCACCTTCTTTATTAATTCTCAAAGAAGAACAATTTGAAATTACTTGTTTAAAATCTTTGTTAAAAGTAATGCTATATTTCTCACTATTAATAAGTTGTTTCATTGAATGAGAAATATGAATTTTTTCAGGAAAAATTACAAATCTATCTTTAGGACACCACCATGTTATCATGCTATTTCCATTTTCGTCTTTTAAATAAGTTTCATTAGGGCGAAAAGGAAACCATGGAAAAATACCATAGCTGTAGGCAAGAATAAGTCTTTCTGGAGAAAGATCACCACCTACAGCTAAAATACCATCTTCATCAGCATCTTCTGGATTTGGAAATGCAATTTCTTTGTTTAACAGATATATCATTTGTTGTTGATAATCAAAGAATTTTCTTTATTTACAGAAATAATAGCTTCACCACCTTTTTTTAAACATCCAAAAAGAATTTCGTTCATCAAAATAGGGTTAAGCATTGAGTTTATAGTACGTTCTAATTCTCTAGCTCCGTAAGTTTTAGAAAATCCTTTGTCTAATAATAAATTAAAAGCTTCTTCACTAAGTTTAAGTTTTACATTTTTAGCGTTTAGACGATTTTGAAGTTGCATAATTTTTTTATTAAGAATAAGTTCTGCCATTTTTTTGTCTAAATCGTTGAAAACTACAGTAGAAGTAAGACGATTAATAAATTCAGGTTTAAAAGTTTTTTTTACTTGAGTAAGCATTGCGTTGCCAGTAGAACCTCCAGTAAATCCAACATTTGCTTGAGAAGCATATTGAGCCCCAGCATTGCTTGTCATAATTAAAATAACGTGACGAAAATCAGCTTTTCTACCTTTATTATCTGTTAAACTTGCATAATCCATTACTTGAAGTAAAATATTATAAATGTCGGAATGAGCTTTTTCAATTTCATCAAGCAGAAGAACACAATTTGGAGTTTTGCGAATAGCATCTGTCAAAAGTCCACCTTCTTCGTAACCAACATATCCAGCAGGCGAACCAATAAGTTTAGCAACAGTGTGTTTTTCAGTGTATTCGCTCATGTCAAATCTAATAAGTTTTAAACCTAGTTGTTCAGAAAGCACTTTTGCCACTTCGGTTTTACCAACTCCAGTAGGTCCAACAAATAGGAGAGAAGCAATTGGTTTTGAGTCGTCTAATAAACCAGCTTTAGACATTTGAACCGCTTCAACAACTTGTTTTACAGCAGTATCTTGACCATAAATTTGACTTAAAATTCTAGGTGAAAGAGTTTTTAAATTTTCTTCGTCATCATTTTTTGTAGCAATAGCTTCAACTTTGCATATTTTAGATAAAATTTCAGAAATTAACTCTTTGTCAACAATTTGAATAGGACGTTTAATAGCATCTTTACCAGATTTAGTTTTAGTGATAGGGTGCATTTCACGATAAGCGCCAGCTTCGTCAATTAAATCTATTGCTTTGTCAGGTAAAAATCTATCATTTATAAATTTAGCACTAACTTCGGCAGCATATTTAGTTACCCCTTTTGCATATTTAACTTTATGAAAATCTTCATATTTATTAATAAGTCCATCAAGAATTTTGACAGTTTCATCAACCGAAGGTTCTAAAATTTCGATAGTTTGAAAACGTCTAGTTAAACCAATATTTTTTTGGAAATATTTAGAATATTCTTGAAAAGTGGTGCTACCAATAAATTTAATTTTTTCGCTATCCATATAAGGTTTAAGCATTTCGCTTGCATCTAAAGTGCTTTCTCCAGTTTGTCCCGCACCAATAAGTTGATGAATTTCGTCAATATAAACAATAGCAGGGCTATTTTGCATAACGCCGTCCATCACAATTTTAATACGTTTTTCAAAATCACCTCTAAATTGACTTCCAGCAATTAAAGAACCTAAATCTAATTGATAAATTTTACAACCTTTTAGACGTTCAGGCACATTTCCATCTTCGATAAGTTTAGCTAACCCGTATACAATAGAAGTTTTACCAACTCCCGACTCTCCAATATGAATAGGATTATTCTTTTGTTTTCTACAAAGAATTTGCATTGTTCGTTCTAGCTCTAATTCTCTACCAATCAAAGGATTGTGATTGTTAATTTGATCATTAATACAAGTAACAAATTTAGTCCATAAAGATTTACCTTTGTCGTGAGCGTCTTTTAAATCAGAAATTTCGTTTTCTTCTATTTGATTATCATCATCGTTGTTATCGTCGGTTTGATTATCGTCTTCATTATCGTCGTCTTCATTATCGTCATCTTCGTCGGTTTTGATATTTTCAATATTTCCAAAATCATCTTCCACATCAAACGACGAAAAAAGAGCGTCCATAAATTCAACAGGATCATTGTTTGAATATTTTTTTAATAAAGTAGAAGCCATACATTCAGGCAATTCAAACATCCCTAAAATAAGATGATGAATTCCAAGTTCGTTTTTACCAGCATTTTCAGCAATTTTTTGAGCCACGCCCATCATAATTGTGAAATGATTAGAAGGTAAAAGTTCGTATTCCTTTTTACCAGGAACTTTTTCGTATTGATTAATATATTCTTCTAGTTCTTGTTTAAAATCTTCAACATTTTTATTGAAATTTTCTAGTAACCAACGAAAAGGAACCAAATCGCAAATACCAGCATATAATAAATGTTCTGGGGTTACGTATTCTGATCTTCTTTCAAGAGCCATTAAATAAGCTGCTTGAAGAGCAATATCTGTTATTTTTGTTCTTTTTATCATTTTATTCAGGAGACCAAGTTAATTTAAGAGGGAAATTTTTTTCGGAAGCCAAAGCCATTGCTTTTTTTGATTTGCTAATAGCAATATCGTAAGAATAAACACCAACAATAGCTTGACCTTGAGTATGAATTTCCATCATTAATTGTTTTGCAATAGTTTTAGTTTTAAAAAAAACTTTCATTAATACATCAACAACAAAATCCATCGTAGTAATGTCGTCGTTGTGCATAATTACTTTATATTTTTTAGGTTCGTCGAGATTATTTTTCGACTTTTGTTTTGAAGATGATTGCTGTTTTGGCATATAATTAAATTTTTGTTTTTAACTAAATAAATATTAATTATTTGGAAAATATTTATCAATAATATCTTGAAACTTTTTGGGCGGAAGTGATGGACGTCCAGTTTTGGAATTTACAAAACAAAGAGTAGTACTTCCAGTGTTTAAAAGTTCGCCATTTTCATTGTAAGTTTCATAATCAAAAACCATTTTAATTTCAGGACGATTTTTTACAAAAACTTTAATTGTGAGTAAATCATCATAAAAAGCAGGTTTTTTATAATTGATATTCAACGAAATAACAGGCATCATAAATCCCATATCTTCAAGTTCACGATACGAACAACCAGAGTTTCTAAAAACATCGCTTCGTGCAGCTTCGTAATATTGAGGATAATTGCCATAGTAGCAATAGCCCATTTTATCAGTTTCGCCATAACGAACTCTTATTTTTGTTTCACCTGTAAACATTTTCTTTTTTAAATTAAAATTTAAAAATCAAAATTATATTATTCTTTTATTATAAAAAAATTTAATTCATTTTTTAATAAAAAGTATTGAAAATCAATATATAAAAGTAAAAAGCAATATGAAAATCAATTTTATTTAAACAAAATGTTGGAATAAAAATGAGATTTGAATATATTTGCCGAAAAATAAATCAGTTTTTATGAATAATTATTATTTCAAAAAACTAAAAAAAATAAAGCAATGGAACAATTAGAAACTTCACGCCAAGTAGCCAAATATCTTCTTGATATTAAAGCAGTAGAATTGCAACCATCAAATCCATTTACATGGGCATCAGGATGGAAATCACCAATTTATACAGATAATCGTAAAACATTATCATATCCTGAAGTAAGAAATTATCTTAAACATCAGTTTTCTGAGATGATAAAAGAAAAATATCCAGAAACAGAATTAATAGCAGGAGTAGCAACAGGAGCCATTGCCGTTGGAGCATTAGTAGCAGAAGAATTAAATTTGCCAATGGTTTATGTAAGAAGTAGTTCCAAAAATCATGGATTAGAAAATCAAGTAGAAGGTGTTTGTCACGAAGGACAAAAAACCGTAGTAATTGAAGATTTAGTATCAACAGGAATGAGTAGTTTAAAAGCAGTAAGTGCGTTACGAGAACAAAAATGTAATGTACAAGCCATGATGGCAATATTTACCTACGGATTTCCAATTGCTCAAGAAAGTTTTAAACAAGCAGATTGTCAATTATATACATTGAGTAATTATAATACATTAATAGAATTAGCCACAGAAACAGGTTATGTTCATCAAGATCAATTAGAAAAATTGTTAGAGTGGCGAAATAGTCCAGAAACTTGGGGCAAATAAATAGATTTTCAAAAATAAAATAAAACATTATACAATGATGAAATCTATGACTGGATTCGGTAAAATATCCGAAATCCGCGATGGTAAAAATTATGAAATAGAAATAAAATCACTAAACGGTAAAAGTTTAGATATCAACACAAAATTGCCATCAGATTTTAAAGAACGCGATCTTGAAATAAGAAGTTTAATTGGCGGAATGCTAGAACGAGGAAAAATAGATTTTTCATTATCGTTTACAGTTGTTTCAGGAGATGATGCAGTTAGAATTAACGAAAAATTGTTTTCAACATATTTCAAAAAAATGAATGAAATATGTGAAGAAATGGGATTTAAACCAGATCCAAGTCAATTAGTTACAGCATTATTAAGATTTCAAGATATTCAAAAAACAGATTCAGAACCTGTATCAGAAGAAGAATGGACTTTTGTTAAAGATTTAATAATAAAAGCCATAAATCAATTAGATTCGTTTAGAGTTCAAGAAGGTCAAAATCTTAAAAACGATTTTATAAAACGTATAAATTTAATATTGGAATATTTATCACAAGTAGAACCACTTGAAGTAAATCGAGTTCCAATGATTAAAGAAAGAATAATTTCAAGATTTGAAGAATTAAAAGGTTGTATTGACGCAGATAAAAATCGATTAGAACAAGAATTGATTTATTATTTAGAAAAATTAGATATTACCGAAGAAAAAGTTCGTTTAAAAAATCATTGTAAATATTTTGTAGAAAATATAGATATACCATCATCAGGCAAAAAACTTGGATTTATAGCACAAGAAATAGGACGTGAAATAAATACATTAGGTTCAAAAGCCAATGATTCAGAAATTCAGAAGATTGTGGTAATGATGAAAGACGAACTAGAAAAAATAAAAGAACAAGTTTTGAATATATTATAATATTGAAAATCAATTAAATAACATAAATAAAGTTCAAAAACATGGATTTATTAAAAGGGAAGGTAGCTTTAATAACAGGAGCATCAAGAGGTATTGGAAAAGCAGTAGCATTAAAATTTGCATCAGAAGGAGCTAATATTGCTTTTACTTATTTAACCAATAAAGAAGATGCAGAAAACACAGAAAACGAAATTTCTACATTAGGAGTAAAAGTAAAATGTTATGCTTCAAATGCAGCAGATTTTTCACAAACAGCAGAACTAGTAGAAAAAATAAAAGCAGATTTTGGTTCTATAGATGTTTTGGTAAACAATGCAGGTATCACCCAAGATGGATTAATGCTCAGAATGAGTGAAGCACAATGGGATACAGTAATCAATGTAAATTTAAAATCTGCATTCAATTTTATTCACGCAGTAGTTCCAATTATGATGAGTCAACGACATGGTTCAATAATAAATATGTCAAGTGTAGTTGGACTTCGTGGAAATATAGGACAATCAAATTATGCAGCCTCAAAAGCAGGATTAATAGCATTAGCAAAATCAGTAGCCCAAGAAATGGGACCCAAAGGCATTCGAGCAAATGCAATTGCTCCAGGATATATTGAAACAGCAATGACTTCTGCACTACCAGAAAATGTTCGTGAAGAATGGAAAAAGAGAATACCATTGCGTCGTGGAGGCAAAGTTGAAGATGTTGCCGAAGTAGCAACATTTTTAGCAAGTGATATGTCAGCATACGTTAGCGGTCAAGTTATCCAAGTTGACGGCGGTATGAATATGTAGTTTTTTAGAAAAAAAATATAAAAAAAAATGGTTAATAGGCATAAAAATTTGCGTATTGACCATTTTTTTTATAAATTTGACCTTAAATTTAAATGATTAATTTAATCATAATATTTTAACTAATTAAAAATCATAACTATGGGATGGCTAGCAAACTTATTTGGGTTTAATAAAAAAAAGAAAGCAAAAGAAACTAACACTAAAACAACAACCACCACAACCACCACAACTAAAACCAATTCTAACACAAATAGTGTAATTTCAAAAGGAATGGTTACAGCAAGCACTCTAAATGCTAGAGATAAAGCTTCTACAGATGGGAAAGTACTTTTTAAACTTAAAAAAAACACCATTGTTTCAATTATTGGTGAAGATGGAGATTGGTATCATATTAGTACAGAAATAGGAACAGCATATTGCGTTACTCAATATATCAAAAAAACTACAGTAGTAGAAAAGGTTGAAGTAAATGCTAAAGTTTTGAACGTTAGAGCATATTATAATACAGGTAGTTCAATAATTGGTAAAGTAAATAAAGGAGATATTTTAGTTGTAGTAAGTAAACACAAAGGATGGTATGGAATAGATTTAAAAGGTAAAACAGGTTATGTAAGTGCAGATTACGTATCATTTGTTGGAGAAAATTCTAATAGTTCAAATAATTCTTCATCTAAAACAACAACTACAACAACTACAAAAACAGATAGTTCAAGAGTATTTTTCAATACACGTTCAGATCTCAAAAAAGTAGATTTAGCCCCATCAAAACAATTGTCAACAGAAGGTCAAGATCGATATGGAAAAATAGCAGTTAAAACTTGGAACAAATATGGAAATCTTGTAACCAAAATAAGTAAAGAACTTGATATTCCAGTAGAAATAGCCTTAGCAGTAATTTGTGTAGAAAGTGGAGGCGATGGAATGGCAGCTGATGGAAAAATGTTGATAAGATTTGAAAATCACGTTTTCTATACATATTATGCAAAAACAGATGAAACTAAAAAAGAATATGAAAAACACTTTACATTTAATCAAAATAGTAAACGTGATGATCATAAATATCGTCAAAAAAAGAGCGATGATTGGAAAACAAGTCACAATGGACAATCAACAGAATGGGAAGCCTTTGAAATAGCACGTGCACTTGACGAACAAAAAGCAATGTATAGTATAAGTATGGGTGCACCTCAAGTTATGGGATTCAATTATAAAAGTATTGGTTATTCGTCAGTTAAAGAAATGTACGATGCTTTTGCAAAAGATATTCGTTATCATATTATGGCACTTTTCGATTTTTGTAATGCCAAAGCACAAAGAGTAGAATATCTAGCCAAAGGAGATTTTCTTTCATTTGCCAAAGAATATAATGGACTTGCAGCACCTGCTCAATATGAAAAGAGACTTCAACAATATTATGACATTTACAAGAAAATTTTGTAATAATTTTTAATAATATAATGGCGGATTAGTTAACACTTATCCGCCTTTTTTTTCAAAAATGATAAAAACATTAGTATCAGATTATCCATGGTATTGCCCACTAATATGTTTTTTAGTGGCAATTTTGTTAACATCACTATTATATTATAAAAACAATAAAATCTCTGAATTTCAACCATTTAAAATTTATATTTTATTCATATTAAGATTTTTATCATTGTTTTTATCATTGTTGTTATTATTGAATATATTTGTAAAAACCGAAACACATCGAACCGAAAAACCAGTATTAGCATTTGTTGTTGATAATAGCAATTCGATGGTAATGCGAGGAAAAGGCGCCGAAGATTCTTTAAAAATGTTTACAAATTCACTTTTGAAATGTGCCGAAGAGTTAAAGGAAAATTTTAATATTCAATATTATAAATTTGGGAATGAATTAGTTACAGGAAAAAATTATACGTTTGTCGACAAAAACACAGATTTTTCGCAAATGTTTGAGTCATTGACAAATAGACTATATAATACAAATGCAAATTCATTAGTATTATGTAGCGATGGAATATGTAATAAGGGTCAAAATCCAATTTATTCAGCAACAAATTCAGGATTTAAAATATTTACAATAGCATTAGGAGATACAACTCAATATCGAGATTTAGCAATAACCAAATCAGTTTACAACGAGACATCTTTTTTAGGAAATGAATTTCCAATTGAAATAGTAGCAAACGCAAGAATGTTGAAAGGAAATAAAACATCTTGCGAAATATATCACAATGGGAAAAAAATATTTTCTACACCAATAAACATAACATCAGATAGTTATACTCAAAATATATCTACAATGATAAAAGCCGACGAAAAAGGTTTGCAGAAATATACCATAGTGTTAAATAGTATAGAAAACGAAATCACAACCGTAAACAATAGCCGAGAAATAGTAGTTGATATTGTAGACGATAAATATAAAATATTGATTCTTAGCGATTCACCACATCCAGATGTTGCAGCAATAAGATCTGCTTTAAGTTTTAATTTAAGTTATGAAGTAGAAGTTGCAACTGCAGAAAATTTTAATGAAAAACCAATAACAGGATATAATCTTATAATATTAGTTCAATTACCAAACACAAATATTCAGTTGACCAATAAAATAAAAGAAATATCTAAAAAAGGAACACCATTAATTTATGTATTGGGAAACAAAACATCAATATCAAAATTTAACGAAATAAATTCAACATTAGAAATAATACCGTCAGGAAACAATTACGAAGATGCCTCAGCCTCAGTAGATGCAGGTTTCCCATTGTTTACAATAGAAAATGGAGTAGGAGAATATTTGTCAAAAGCACCACCATTAAATTGTTCATTTGGAACGTATAATTTACATACAAATGCAAAAGTACTAGCATATCAAAAGATAAAAGGCGTTCAAACATCAAAACCATTAATATTAGTTTCTGATCCATCTATAAAAAAAGAAGCAATAATTGTAGGAGAAGGAATTTGGAAATGGCGTATTGATTGTTATAAACGATATAGAAATCACGAAACATTTGATTTATTGATAAGTAGAATAGTTCAATTATTAATTTCAAAAGATAATAAAGAACAATTTACTATTACAGTTAAACGAATATTTAGTGAAAATGAGCCTGTTTGTTTTTCAGCACAATTGCTTGATAAAGAAATGAATACAATAGACGATGCAACTATAACTTTAAAAATAACAGACGAAAAAAACAAAACATCAGACTATAAATTAAATAAAATCAATAATGGTTATTCGCTAAGAATAGATAGTTTAAAATCAGGAAATTATACCTACATAGCAGAAGCCGAATATTTAAATCATAAACTCAAAAAAAGTGGAAGTTTCTCAATATTAGAAATATCAAGCGAGTCACAAGATTTATTGGCAAATCATAATGTATTGAATAAAATATCATCATCTACGGGTGGTAAAATGTTTTTTGACAATCAATTAGACGAATTAAAAACTACATTGTTAAACCAAAACATAAAACCCACCGTTTTTACAGATACAGTATCAACAGGATTAATAGATTGTAAATGGCCATTTTTTATAATATTGATATTATTATCATTAGAATGGTTTTTACGTAAATATTGGGGAACATTATAATGCAAAACTTTAACGCAATAGATTTTGAAACTGCAAATTCTTATAGATCAAGTGTTTGTAGTGTTGGAGTAGTAATAGTAAGAAATGGAAAAATAGTAAAACAAATCTACGAATTAATACAACCAGAACCCAATTATTATAATTATCATAATATTATGGTTCATGGACTTACACAAGATGATACAGACCAATCACCCGTTTTTCCAAAAGTTTGGAAAAAAATAGAACCCTATTTAGAAAATTATCCATTAGTGGCTCATAATAAACCATTTGACGAAAGTTGTTTAAAAGCTTGCTTTAAAACCTACGGTATGACATATCCCGACTATGAATTTTATTGTACGTTGTCAGCGTCAAGAAAAAAATTAAAAGACAAATTACCTAATTGTCAATTACAAACAGTATCAGCATATTTTGGCTATGATTTAACACAACATCACCATGCTTTAGCAGATGCCGAAGCATGCGCAATTATTGCAATAAAACTGTTAGATTAAGATTCAAAATTTTGATTAATATTATTTTCGTCTTGTTTATTGATTTCAGTTTCGTAACGTTCTTCATCAATAATTTCAACAAAATCACTAGTGAATTTTTCTTCAGAAGGAATGTATATACAATTAAAAATCAAACATATAGTTGCAAGAAATAAAAATATATTGTCAAAAGATAAAATCATTAAAATAATATTTAAAGCAAAAGCAATAAAAGATAAATTGTTTTGAAATTTGTTGGATTCAATATATTTTTCTCTTTTTAAATCTACATCATCATTTTTTTTATACAAATCAATAGTTTTAGAATATTTGTTATATCCTATATAAATAAAAATACCTGAAACAAATATTGAAATATATTTTAAAATATGAATAACAATTGGATTATAAATAGGAGAGTGGTCCAGAATTTTTACATTTATAAAAAACATTCCTACAACAAATAATACAAATAAAAGAACTAAAATATAAAAGTGTCTTTTTCTTAAATTTTTAAGATTATCTAAAGAATTCATGATATAAAAAATAAGATAGTTAAAAAAAACATAAAAAAAACCGGCTAAAAAAGCCGGCAAATATTTGTGGAAATATTAAATCTCTTCATCCATATCAGCACCACCATTTGCTTCTTTCAAAACAATAGGTACTTTTGATACATTTTGAAAATCTCTACCAGCTTCAAGTAAATCACTGTCGCTATAATACCAAATAATATCAACATCTTTACCGTGAATATCATTAATTTTGTTTAGTTCTTTAAGAATATTGTAAATCCAAATTTGAGAACTAGTATTATAATAGTCAAGAGAAAGATGAACAATAGTTTTATCTAACGGATTTTGTACATATTCGCTCAAAACTTTAAAAACAGGTTCGTAAAAAGCAAAAGTATTTTCAATAATAGATCTACCTTTAATTTCTAAAAAACCATTTTCGCAATCAAAATTGATATACGGACTTTTTGCGGTTTCTGCAATTTGTAAATTCTGCATTATATTTTTAAAATATTATTAAATCATTTTATAAGCGGATGCAAAGTAACAACACTTTTGCATATATCCATAATGTTTTATGCAAATTTAACAATTTTTTTTGATGAAAAAAAAAATTAGTAGCAATTTTATTTTGATAAATATTGTTAAAATTTGAGTAAAAATTATAATATTATTCTCAAAATTAATATCTTTACTTTTTGAAAAATAAAATAAAAAAATATGAAAAAAATCATTATTATAATAATATCTTTATTGTTTACAATAAATGCAAAATCACAAGAAGTGATTGAATATCAAAATGATGAGACGTCGAATGTAACATTTTTGGAACAATATGATCCCGAAGTGTCACAAACACCAGTTAGAGAAAGTATGCGAAAAAAAGAAAAAAATCGTTTTCATTCATCATTAAACATGGGAGCAGGATTTTCTTCTTTTGGAAATTATGAATTTTTATTGCCAGAATTTGCATATCAAGTATCAGACAAATTTCAAATGTCATTTGGTTTTGGAGTAATGTATTCTAACAATAAATATCCATATTATTCAAAACAAGAAACAACAGAATATCAAAATCTTAGAGCAATAACAAATTATTATAAAGCCGAAGCTCAATATCAGGCAAGCGAAAAATTATTGTTAGTAGGAAGTATAATATATGCACAAAATAGAATATCAACACCTGGTTCAAAGCAAAACATAAACAATGATGCTTATATTTGTACATTTGGAGCACAATATAATATAACACCGTCATTTTCAATAGGAATAGAAGTACAACAAAGTAAAAATATGTATCCAATATATGGAGGATATGGATATCCATATTATAGATATTAGTAATTTTAATAAAAATTAAAATTTTTTTTACTCAAAAATATGTCCTCTTGTTTTTTTTTGTTAAACTTGCAATATGAAATTTTTACTTAAATCTCGAGAAAAATTAGGGTACAAACTACTTAATAAAAAAGTAGCTAAAGTGCAGAGGCATAAATCGTATCATAATATTGAGTCAGCAAAAACAATAGGAGTTTTGTTTGATTCAACAATCCAAGCAAATTACTTTTCTGCTAGAAGATTTATTTCTTATTTAACAGAATTAGGAAAAAATGTAAGTGCTCTGGGTATGGTAATTAATGAAGAAATGCTAAGATATTATACACCATGTGAAAATATAAAATTGTTTTCGTTAGAAAAATTAAATTTTTGGTGTTTTCCTAATAATCAAGAAGTAGATTTATTCATTAACAAAGATTTTGATATTTTGATAAATATTTGTACAAGCGAAAATTTAAGTGCAGATTACGTATTGGGATTGTCAATATCAAAATTCAAAGTATCGATAAAATATAAGCAAAATGATTTTTCTGATTTTGCCCTCGAATTTAAAGACGGACGAATACCAGAAACAGACGATTTAATAGATAAAATAAAACTTTATTTAACGTCAATAAAAAAAAGCGATAAATAAAACAAAATATTTGCACAAACAAGAATAACTCAATCCACTATGAAGAGTGAAACATTTAGCGGAGTAGGAGTTGCATTAGTAACCCCTTTTGACAATAAAGGATTAATAGACTACACCGCATTATCAAAACTTCTCGACTATATAATAAGCGGAGGTATTAATTTTATAGCAATGTTGGGAACAACAGGCGAACCATCTACCATGTCGCAAGACGAAAAACAAAATCTAAAAAAATTTATTGTAGATTATGTAAAAGGCAGAGTTCCAATAATGTGCGGAATTGGTGGCAATTGCACATCTGCAGTTATTGATGAAATAAAAAATACAGATTTTAGCGGAATTGACGCAGTATTAAGTATTTCTCCATATTATACAAAACCAAATCAGAGAGGTATTTACGAACATTTTAAAGCAATTTCAGAAGCCTCACCAGTTCCAATTGTTCTTTATAATGTACCAGGACGTACATCAAAAAATATAGAACCTGCAACAATTATAAAACTAGCAAAAGATTGTAAAAATATAATTGCAGTAAAAGAGGCAAGTGGAAATATGAGTCAAATTATGCAAGTATTAAAAAATAAACCTGCAGATTTAAAATTATTTTCAGGAGATGATGCTTTAACAGTTCCAATGTATTCAATTGGTGCAGAAGGTGTTATTTCAGTAGTAGCTAATGTAGCACCAAAACAATTTGTAAAGATGATAAATCTTTGTTCACAAGGAAAATTTGAAGAAGCATCAAAAATACATTTTAAAATGTTAGATTTGATGAATGCTTTGTTTGAAGATGGAAGTCCAGCAGGTGCAAAAGCAGCTCTTGCGCATTTAGGTATTATGAATGAAAATTTACGTCTTCCATTAATGCCTGTTTGTGACGAAGTTAGAGCTAAAGTAATTTCTTCTTTAGACGAAGTATTAAAAATAGAATAATTTTATTACATTTTCTATCATAAAGGTTCTCTTATCGTATAAAGATTTGAGAACCTTTTTTTTTGAAATATGAAAGATAAATATCAATATCCAGAATGGGCAGAAAATGCAATTTGGTATCAAATATTTCCTGAAAGATTTTGTAGAAAAAACAATCAAAATCCTATTTCTGCAGAAGATATTGAGGGAACCACACCTTTTTTGTTAAATAGAAATAATCCATGGCATTTGCATGATTGGACTTCAGATTGGTATGTTTTGGATAATTTAGAAAAACAAAATAATGCAGATTTAAAAAACAATATTCTTAGACGAAGATATGGTGGTGATATAAATGGAATAATTAGTAAATTAGATTATTTAAAAGATTTAGGTGTTAATGCTTTATATATTAATCCTTTACAGTATTCACCTTCGTTACATAAATATGATGGAACAAATTTTTTGCATATAGATCCATTTTTTGGAAGTGATTCATTAAATGATAAACTATTGATAGAAAACGAAGATTTTGAAGATTTTGAAAATACTTGTTGGACAACAGCCGATAAAGAAGCCTTACTATTAATAAATCAAGCACATAAGCGAGAAATAAAAATAATATTTGATGGCGTTTTTAACCATATAGGATATAATAGCAAACCGTTTCAAGATGTATTAAAAAATAGAGAAAAATCAAAATATGCAGATTGGTTTATTATAGATTTCAAAAAATCAACAAAATCAAATTTATATTATCAAAAGTTTTGGGGAAGTGTAAAAGAAATGCCAAAACTAAATTATTCTTCAAACAAAGTAAAAGAATATGTATTTGCAACATTAAAGCGCTGGTTAAAGCCAATTGTGGAAGGTAAAGAATGTCAAGGAATTGACGGTTGGCGAATAGATCATGCAATTGGAGTTCCATTAACATTTTGGAAAGAAGCTTCAAAATTTGTTAAAAAAATAAAACCTGATTCAATATTTATTGGCGAACTAATTGAACCAGAAGAAATAATAAAGCCATATCTACAAAATAGGGTATTTGATACCATAATGAATTATGAGTTTTTGTATGCTTCATGTCAATTTTTTTGTGCCGAAAAAAATTATTATTCAAGTAAAGAATTTTCAGAAAAATTAGAAAAATTATTAAAAAATTATCCAATAAGTTCAAATTATTTGATGCAAAATATATTGGGAACACATGATACAGAGCGAATATCATCTTATATAGTAAATCGAAAATTAAAAAACTATGGAAGTATCGACAAATATTTTCAAAATTCGCATGCTTCTGACAAAAATTATAGTACGCGAAAGCCATATAAAAAAGAGCGAGAAATACAAAAAATGATGATTATATTTCAGTTTTCATTTGTAGGCACTCCAATGATATATTATGGAGATGAAGTAGGAATGTGGGGCGCAAATGATCCAGATTGTAGAAAACCAATGATTTGGGCAGAAAATAAATATCAAGACGAAAAAATTATAGTAAATGGTATTCGCTCAACAAAATATAATACAGTAAAAATAGATAAAGAAATATTTTTGCTGTATAAACAATTAATAGAATTTCGTAAAACACATAAATCTTTAACCAAGGGGGATTATTCAGTATTGTATTCAAGTGCAGAAAATAGAGTATTTGCTTTTTCTAGAAAATATAAGTCAGAACAAGTTATATTTATTTTTAATAGAGAAAATAAATCTTTTACATTGTCATTAAATAAAAATACTACAATAAGTATGCAAGATTTTTTTACAAGAAAAAATTATAGCATAAATAAAATAAAAATTGACCCATTTCAAGTTCTAATTTTAAGCTAAAGAATAATTGTAAATATCTGTATTAAAGCTAATTAGTAGATTTTTGAATAGACTAAAATCATATAAAGAAATTCTAAAATAAGCCATTTATTGATATAAATATAAAAATGGCATAGCATTTGTAAACGTCTATATACAAAAACCTATTAAATATAAAATACAAATTATGTGTAGTGGAATAATTTCAAACGGGTATTTAAAATTAAAACTCGCATTTGGTGCGGATGTCTGTGAAACAGAAAGAAACAAAATTCTAGCATATTGGGCGGAAAAAATAACAAAATCCAAAGTAGAAATACTCGATTCGCATCATTATGTGAATATAAGTATATTATTTGCCCAAATAAATCATCCGCACAACGCGAGATAAACAGCTACCAATGATAATTCTAATTATGACGATTAATCATCAAATTCGTCATCATCAAAATTGTCAAATTCTTTTTTCTCTTGATAAGCACCAGGTTTAACAAGTTCGAAATAATTTTCGATAGTTTTGTTAAATTGATTTATTAATTCTTTACGTTGTGATTCGGTTAGTTGAGGTTTGTCTGTTTCGTTTTCTTCAAGAGTTAAGTAACTAACAGTAACACCCAAAACATCAGCAAGTTTAATAAGAGATTTGATGCTATAGTTGTTAGGATCTTCACGACTCAACATAACTCGCAAACTAACTGTAGGAATATCAGTTTCTCTTGCTAATTTAGCAACTGACCATCCTTTTTCTCTTCTAAGACGTTGAATTTTTGTTGTAATGTTCATAGCTAAAATATTAAAAATCAGTAATTTAATTATTAGGTTACTTTTTTAAGATATTATCCAAAAGTAATTTACCAAATATACTAAAAAAATATTGAATACAAATAATTTTTTATTAATTTTTTTATAAAAATTATTTTTTTTGTGTTTCATTAACTGATTTTAAGAATTTTAAAGCTTTTAATGGATTATCAATATTTTCGACAACTAAACTTGCTTTTCCATTAGTTGGTTTTAATCTACAATTATTATTGTGACAATTTTGTAAAAACATTAAAATTTTTCCAAAAATAGGAGATGAGTAGTATGATGATTCTTGATCAGAAACCAAATAACAAATCATTTTTTGATTTTTAAGTATAATTCTTTCCATACCTAATTGAATAGCAATCCATCTCAATCTAACAATATTAAATAATTGTTCAGTTTGTTCAGGAATTTTACCAAATCTGTCGATAAGTTTTTCTATAATTTTTGATAAACTTTCTTCGTCTTTAGTATTATCAAGTTTTTTATAAATTTTTACTCTTTCAGTAATATTTTCTACATAATTATCAGGTAATAATAATTCCATATCAGTGTCGATGGTACAATCAGTTACAAATTTTAAGTTTTCTTGTTTTTTGTTGTTTTTAGAAGATTGTATATTATCTTCTTTTGTTTCAGAATTTAAAGATTCTTTATATTCTTGATCTTTAATTTCAGTAATAGCTTCGTCTAGAATTTTTTGATATGTTTCCATACCAATTTCTGTAATAAATCCACTTTGTTCACCGCCCAGCATATTTCCAGCGCCTCTGATATCCAAATCTTGAAGAGCAACATTAAAACCGCTTCCTAATTCAGAAAAACTTTCAATAGCTTTTAATCTTTGTCTAGCTTGAGGAGTCATATTTTCTTCAGGATGAGCCATTAAATAGCAGAATGCCTTTTTGTTAGAACGACCCACACGACCTCTAAGTTGGTGAAGTTCGCTAAGACCAAAATTTTGAGCGTCAAAAACAATTATAGTATTAGCGTTAGGAATATCAAGACCACTTTCGATAATTGTAGTACAGATTAAAACATCAGCTTCATTGTTAATAAATCCTAACATTATGTTTTCTAATATTTTACCATCCATTTGTCCGTGTGCAGTAATTGTAGTTGCTTTTGGACATAATTTATTAACAAGTTGTTCTGTTTTGTATAAATCTTTTATTTTATTTTGAATAATAAAAACTTGTCCATTTCTATCAAGTTCATAGTCGATGGCTTCTTTTATTATATCTTGATTAAAAGTATGTACTTCTGTAATAATAGGATATCTATTTGGAGGAGGAGTGTTAATAATTGACAAATCTCTTGCTCCTAAAAGTGAAAATTGTAATGTTCTTGGAATTGGAGTTGCAGAAAGTGTTAAAGTATCAACATTTAATTTCATTTGTTTTAGCTTTTCTTTTACAGCCACACCAAATTTTTGCTCTTCGTCAATAATTAGTAAACCTAAATCTTTGAAAACTATATCTTTACCAATTATTTTGTGAGTACCAATTAAAATATCAATTTCGCCATTGGCTAAACGTTTTTGAATATTTTTAATATCTTTTGTACTTCGTAAACGACTGATATATTCAACATTACATGGCAATTCTTTTAGTCTTTCTTTAAAAGTATTATAATGTTGAAGTGCTAAAATAGTTGTCGGAACCAAAACTGCAACTTGTTTACTATCAGTTGCAGCTTTAAAAGCAGCACGAATAGCCACTTCTGTTTTACCAAACCCTACATCACCACAAATTAAACGATCCATAGGTTCGATAGATTCCATATCTTGTTTAACAGCGGCAGTAGCTTTTTCTTGATCTGGTGTATCTTCGTAAATAAAAGAAGCTTCTAGAGCTTGTTGAAGATATGAGTCAGGAGAAAAAGCAAAACCTTTTTGTTGTTTTCTTTGTGCATAAAGTTTAATTAGACTTTGCGCAATATCTTTAACTCTTGACTTTGCTTTTTGTTTTAATTTGTTCCAAGTATTGCTTCCTAATTTATAAATAGAAGGAGCTTCACCTTCAGAACCTTTATATTTAGAAATTTTATGTAAAGCATGAATACTAACATAAAGAATATCATTGTCTTTATAAACTAATCTGACAACTTCTTGTTTGTGACCATTATTTTCAATAGTTTCAAGACCACCAAAAGTACCAATTCCGTGATCAATATGAACAACATAATCACCTGGTTTTAAGCTATTCATCTCGTTAAGAGTGATAGCTTGTTTGTTTTTTTTGATTTTTGCTTCTTTGAGACGATATTTTAGATAACGTTCAAAAATTTGATGGTCAGAATAGCAACATAGTTTTAAATCGTTGTCAACAAAACCTTCGTGAGTAGACATAATAACATTTTCAAAATTAACTTTTTGAATATTAGAGTCAGAATTAAAAATGTCGTGAAGTCGTATAAATTGTTTTTCGTTTTGAGCCGAAATATATGTTTTGTATCCTAAATCTTGATATTTAATAAGATTTTGAGATAATAAAGCAAAGTTTTTTTGAAAATTAGGTTGAATAGAAATATTAAATTTTATTTGACAATTTAATTTAATAGTAGGACTATTATCAAAATATGTAAAATTAGAAATAATATTGTTAAATTCTTTTAAATCAACAAATTGAGGAATAATAGTTTCGTCAATATCATTATCTTCGGTAGTGAAAGATGATTCTTTAGCAACAAAATCAATTTGTTGTTTACAATATTCAGAGTCTTCAAACCAAATGATACTATTTTGAGAAATAAATTTCAAAAATGGGATTTTATTAGTATTATCATCTGATTTACAGATATTAGGAATAATAGTTATTTTTTGTTTTTTTTCGATAGAAAGTTGATTAATTGTATCAAAAGTTCTAATTGAGTCGATTTCTTCGCCAAAAAAATCAATACGATATGGATTATCGTTAGAAAACGAGAAAATGTCGATAATGCTACCTCTTTGAGAATATTGACCAGGTTGAAAAACAAAATCTGTTCTAGTAAAATTATAAGATTCAAGAACTTCAATCACAAAATCAGTGTTAATTTTATTACCAACTTCAAGTTCAAGAGTATTTTTAATAAGGTCGTTAGCAGAAATAACGTTTTCAGCAATAGCTTCAGGATAAGTAACAATAATATAATTATTTAGCTTAGAAATTTTGTCTAATACTTCTGTTTTAGACAAAATAAATTCTGGGCAAATAATATTTTCAGCTTTTTTTAAAGCAGATTTTTTATGAGAAAAAGGGTAGAAAAAAACCTCACGATTATTTTCAGCAGATTGAAAATCGTTGTATAGATAAGCTGCATTTTCGTCTGAATTAGCAATATAAATAGTAGGTTTAGAATTAATGATTTTGTCAGAAGAAATAAAAAATGCAATAGCCGAGGTGTTTAACCCTTTGATTTGAATATGATTATTTTTTTTAAGTTCTTGATTTATAATATCATGTCCAGGGTGATTTTTATAAAGACTAGAAATAATATTTTCCAAAATACAGATTTTTAAAAATTTAAAAAAAAACTATAAAAATTTAAAAAAGCCGAAAGATATTATCTTTCGGCTTAAATATTTTAGTTAAAAATTAACTAACCTAAAGCTCCTTCTTCTTCGAAGTATGAGTTATCAACTGTAGTAACTCCACTTTCACAAGAAGTAAAAGTACTAGAAGCTGTACCCAAAGCAGTAGCTTCTGCTGCTTCTGCCAAGGCTTTTGTTTTGCTCTTATCAACAGAATTGATATGGTGCATAACTTTTGCTCCAAAATAGAAAGCAATCATCATTTGAAAAGCTGCCATAAATTCAGTGAATTCTTGTTCTAGACCGATAATTTTAACATTTGCTAATTCAATAACAACAGTGATAAAAAGCAAAGATAAAGTTAAAATTCCACGAAATGTACCACGAGGCATATTAAAAGTTTCTCCATCGCAAGGGTTTGGATTTTCTTTAGTCCAATCACCAAAAGTATATTTTTTAAACATAATAATGACGAAGATTAAAGATAATGCCATCCAAATCATTACTGGAATATATATCGCAGCAAAATATTCTGTTGGATGTGAGCTATAATACGGAACTACGTCCATGTATGCGTTTGTTTCCATGTTTTATTTTAATTTTTTATAGTTAATATCTTATTTAGCTATTAGAATTCCGACAACAAAACCGATAGCAGCAGCACCAACGCAACCAATTGTAGCAAATTTAGCTCTTTTTTGGTATTTTTTAGCTAGGTCTCCAGCTTTTTGGGTATCTTGTCTACAATCTTTTAATTCTGTTTCGTAATAACCACGATCGGCTTTGATTGTGGCAATTAGTGAGTCTTTTTGTGTAATTATTTCGTTAAGAGTGTCACATTTTTGAGAAAGGATTTGATTTTTTTCAAGTTCGAATTTATAAAGACGACCTGTTTCAACAGCCTTTCTCATTCTATAGTCGTTTATAACCCAAAGAGTGTCGTTTTCAGGAGCAATAGTGAGTTGTTGACCTGGTTTTACGCATTGAAGAGTTATTTGCGACATAGCATTTTCGATGTTTGTCAACGATATTAATAAAAATGCTATTATTGAAATTAAAGTTTTATTCATCTTTTTCGTTGCCATACATTTTTTCAAATTCAGCTGCTAATTGTTCTGAATTCATGTTCCACACTTCTTCTCTTTGAATTTCAGATTGAGTTTCAATATTTTGAAGTTTTGTGTCAAGATTTTCAATCTGTTTTTCTAAAGATTTAATTTGTTCTTCTTTTTTAGATATTTCAGTATCATATTCTTCACGGTGAGTTTCATCGTTAAGAAGACCTTTTTTTGTTTTTTCAAGGATTTCTTCAACGCTAGAAACCGAATTAGAATTAAAGAAGATATTTTTCATAAAAGTATAAGGACCTGCTAAAGCAGCAAAAATCATTGATAGAGTTGTCCATTTAAAGTTAAGATATCCAGCATCATGCAAAACACCAATAACAATTAAGACAACTATGATTGATCCAATAATAATAATCCACTTTTTCATAATTGATTTATTAGTTTATATCTACATATTTTGCTGAAACCCAACCTTCAATAGTTGTTCTAATTTTATACCAACCGTTTTTTTCTTCAACGATACTAACTAAAGTTCCTTTAGAAAGAGGTTTTGCAACTAAAGTACCATTAGATTCAGGAGTATTTCTAATGTTTAAAGTACTAGCCATAACTCTACCTGTATCAGGAGCTTCTGCTCCACCGTTGTTTTGACGATCAGTTCCAAGAAGCTGTTCTCTTAATTTGTCAAGAGGAAAAGCAGGACCTGGGTCAGTTTTTCTTGCCGGAGCAATTTCTTCGTGACCTAAAATTTGTTTAATTTGATATTTTTCTATCAATGCAGAACAAAGTTCTTTTACTGTTTCAATTTGTTCTGGAGTATAAACATGCCAATATTTAGGTGTTGATTGGTTTCTATGAATTGCTTCAATAACATCGCTAGGATTATAAGCGGATCCATACCAAGAACGATAAACATTTCCACTTTTTGTTAATGGACCTGAATTAACAATTTCAATACCAATAGAATATTTATTTAATCCAGTGCGTGTTCCATACGAACTTTCTCCAGCATGCCATGCAATTTCGTTGAATGGAATTAACTGTGTTACAGAACCATCACGGTCAACAATAACATGAGCTGAAGCTTTAACTTTCGGATTTTTTAGAGTATTTAGTGAAGATTGAAAAGGACCTGCTGTATAGTGAATTACTATTGTGTCAAGTTTTCCTTTTTCAAATTCACCGCTACTTTTATTAACTAATTGCTTATTTCGCACCCTTTCTCCAGGCTGTAGTAGATGATCCTCAATTATAAACATGCTTTCAGATTTATATGTTAATATTTAACGGTAAATATACGCTTTTTTTTGTATATACAATAATTTTTCAATTATTTTTTAAAACTTTCTGTCAAATTTGTTCCAACAAGGAATTGTGAAATTACGTTAGGTGGCCCTTCGTATCCACAACTTTCTGATTTAACCATAATTGCAACTCTATCTTCAAAAGGACTCATTATAACACCTTGAACAATTCTACCGACACAAAGATTGTATTCTTTTTCGGTATAATTGTATACTTGTTTTGAGCCTAAATCAGGAGATTTGATTGATATATCAGTGCTTTTTACAACTTCGAAACCAAAATCTTCGTTTGGTTCCATGTCGTTTTCAATTATAATTTTAAATTTTTTGTTGTTTTTAGTAAATTCAGTGCCTTCTAGTTTTATATTTTTTTGTTGAATAATACCATATTTATTAAGTTTTTCAACAAAAAGCATTTCGTAATCTTTCCACATTTGTTTTACGCTTCCTTCATCAGGATCGTCTTCTGGTTTCCAAGAATATACGATTTTATCGCTTATCATATTTTGAATTACAAATTCAAAGAAATATAAACCAGCAGCTTCGTCAGCTGGCTCTTTTATGTAAGCAAAATGTCCATCTTTGCTCCAACCTATTGGATAGAATTTGTCAAATAAGTATTCATCGTTTTGAACACAATATTTTAGTTCTGTTGGTATTGAATAATTTTGTGATATTTCTTCTAAAGGTACTGGATCTTGTGTTGGATCTTCGTTTTGTTGTTTTTGTTCTTCTGTTTTTTGTTCAGCTAATTTTAATTCTTCGTCTTTTTGTGAGTTTTCGGTAACTTGTTCGTTACTTTGACTTCCTGATTGGTTATTTTCTGACGAATTATTTTTAGTTTCGCTACTACAACTTGTTATTGCTATTAATAATAAGGCAATACTTAATTGCTTGATTTTTAATAATTTATTCATTGTGTTGATGTCAATTCGTTTTCAAAAATTATTTTTATAAATTTAGTATATTTTTTTGATATATGTATATATTTCTTTGTTTTTTTTTGAAAAACTTTATAATAATTTTATCTATTTGATTATTAATTGTATAGATGAAAAAATATTTTTTTTTATAAAAATACTAAAAAATCTTTAGAAAAATTAATTTTTGAATAAAAAATACTCTAATTTTGTGCGGTATTCGGGGTGTAGCGCAGTTGGTAGCGTGCAACGTTCGGGACGTTGAGGTCGCCAGTTCGAGCCTGGCCACTCCGACTTGATAACTACTATTATTTTTGATAACTTCTTGAATAATAGTAGTTTTTTTGTTTATAACCATATTAATTTATGCCTTTTTTATGGTGCCTATTTCATTTTTTCACATTAATTTAGTTACAAAATTAGTTACACTTTTTTAGATTTTACATTAAAATTATTAAGTAATTAACTAATTTTAAGTAATTTATAATGACAAAAATCAAAAAGGTTACAATTTTCGTAACAATTTAAATTCTGATGTTAAGGTTAAAATATGTATAAGAATATTTTTGGTGCCGATTTTTATTCCAATAGATATAAAAAAAGCGTCTAAACATTGTTTAGACGCTTTTTTATTTTAAATATTAAAAAAATTATTTTCCTAATTTGATATTCATTAATTGAATATTTTTATCAATAGTTCTTGCTTCGTTAGATGAAGGGTATTCTTTTTTAATTTGCATATAAATGTCAAGAGCATCTTGCCATTTACTATCTTTTTCTAATAAAGTTGCTAATTTATTAAGATATATAGGAGCCACAAATGAATTTTCTTTACCTATTTTAGCTGCTTCTTTGTATAGTTTTTGAGCTTTATTATAATCTCCTTTTTCAGAGTAGCAGTCACCTAATAAACCTTTAGAAATAGGAGCTATACTTTGGTCGTCAGCAGAAAAACTTTCAAGACATTCAATAGCTTTGTCAAATTCTTGAGTTTTAAAATAACAAATACCTGCATAATATTTGGCATTGTTACCAGCTTTAGTGCTAGACCAATCACTCATAATTTTTAAAAATCCAGGATAGTTACCGTCTCCATTTAAAGCTAAATTAAAAGAGTCTCTTTCAAAATAGTTTTCAGCTTGAAACATTTGAGCAGCAGCCTTTTTTTCATTAGGAGCTTTAATAAATTTGTTATATGCAATAATACCTAAAACTATTAAAGCTATAATAGCTACTCCTGTAAAAAGTTTGTTACGATTTTCTTCAATATAGAGTTCGGTTTTTCCAAACTTTGATTCAACGTTTTCAAACTCGTCTAATTGTTCTTCGTTTTGTTTTGTGTTTGCCATTTTTACTAATTATTATTTTAGCGATTTTATATGTCGCAAAATTATGTTTTTAGTTATTATTAAAAAAATTTTTTACAATAATTTGTGAAAAATCTTAATATTTTTTTTGAGTATTAGGCAAAAAAAAATCCTCTTTTGAGGATTTTTATTTTGTTGTTTGTAAGATTAAACTCTTTTTTCTTTGATACGTGCTTTTTTACCGGTGAGTTGTCTAACGTAATAAATTCTAGCTCTACGTACGTTACCTCTTTTGTTAAGTTCTACTTTGCTGATGAAAGGAGATTCAACTGGGAAAATTCTTTCTACACCGATGCTACCAGACATTTTTCTTACTGTGAAAGTTGCGCTAATTCCACAACCTTTTTTCTGAATAACAACACCTTTAAATTGCTGGATTCTTTCTTTGTTTCCTTCTACAATTTTGTAATGTACGGTAATTGTATCACCGCTGTTGAAATCAGGCCATTCTTCTCTTTTTGTTTGGTACTGTTCTTCAACTACTTTTAATAATTCCATGGTTTTATTTTTATTTAACGTTATAATCTTATTTTTTCAGCGTGCAAATTTAGTCTTTTTTTCTTTAGTTGCAAAATATGTTGCAAATATTTGTTGATTTTTATTTTTGAAATATAATTATTTTATTGAAATTCAATTAATTAAACGATATTATTTTTAGTAATTTTTTTTATTTAGTTGTTTCAGAATTGTTTTTTAAGTATGTATCAAGCCATTGTTGGGTTTCCCAAGCTACATGTAAAATTGATTCTTTTGCATTATAATAATGTCCTTCTTTGGGTAAAATCACTAATCTAGCTATTCCACCACATTCTTTTATTGCAGAATACATTCTTTCGCTTTGAATTACATTTGTTGCAGAATTGTTATCTTCTTCACCATGTATAAGTAAAAGAGGTTTTGTTATTTTATCTGCATACATAAAGGGAGACATATTTAAATATGTTTCTTTTGCTTGCCAAAAAGTACGTTTTTCATTTTGAAAACCAAATGGAGTTAAAGTTCTGTTGTATGCTCCACTACGAGCTATGCCTGCTGAAAATAAATCAGTGTGAGCCAATAAATTAACAGCTAAAAATGCGCCATAAGAATGACCTCCAATAGCAATTTTTGTGGAGTCAGAAATGCCCATTTCTACTAAAGTTTTAACTGCGGCTTTGGCATTCATTTTTATTTGGTTTATAAAATCATCGTTAGGTTCGGTTCCGTTGGTTGATATTATTGGGAATGCTGTATTGTCTAAAACTGCATAACCAGCCATTGTTAATACTATTGGTGAACTGCTTGTTATATTTGAAAATTTAAATGGTGAACTTTTTATTTGTCCTGCTGATGTTTTGTCTGAATATTCAATTGGATATGCCCAAATTAATGTTGGTAATGGTTTATTTTTAGGTGAATTTACTGGAAGATAAAGAGTTCCTGATAGTTGCAATCCATCTTCTCTTGTGTAGGTAATTAGTTTTGATTTTATATTGGTTTGTAATGTTGATTTATAGTTTGTTATTTTTTTTGAAAAAGTTTTTTTGTTTAAATTTTGTAAATAGAAATTAGGATATTCTTTTTGAGATTCTGTTTCAATTATAACATTTTCAGTTTGAGGATTTATTGTAATACATTGACTATAATATGGAGGTTCTGATTGCCATATTATTTCAACTTTTTTTGTGTTAATATTTAATTTTTTTAGAGTTGGAATTTCTCCTTGTTTAGAATTTTCGATACTGTATATATATATAAAGGTGTTGTCTTTGCATATTGTTGTTTTACGTCCAAGTTTGTTGTAATTCTGCATAAATTTTGTTTGAGGAGTTATTTCTTTGTTATATATATATAAGGTGTCGTATTTTAAATTTTCTTTTGTTGTATTTATGCGGAAATAATATATTTCTTTTGTTTTAGTGTTTGATTCAGAGACTATTGCAATAGTATCAGATAACCAATTAATGTCGTTAAATCTATTTTTTAATTTTATGCAAGATATTGGTTTGTTATTAATTTCGTAAGTAATAATTTTATCTCTGTAATTAACTAAAGCTCTGTTGTTTCCGTTGTCTAAAGCTGAAACCATAAATAATGTGTGAGGTGCGTTATTTTGCCAAGTTACATTTCTTGTTCCACTATTTACATTAGAAAAAGCACGTTCTGAAAGATTATTTTCACTAATAATTTCTTCGCTACAATCTTCTGTATTTATAACTTTTATGCTGTTTGCAAATTGAGAATATGGAACACTATAAGAGTATGGTTTATTAAGAAATTTTGCTAAAATATATTTTCCATCAGGCGAAACAGAAAATTCAGAAATTACCCCTTGTGTTATTTCTTTTGTAGAAGAGTTGTTTATATCTTGTTTGATTATTTTTGAGTATGTAAAATAATCAAACATTAGTTCATCATTTTCGTTTTTTAATAAATCTTGATAAATAACAGTTCCATTTTTATTAGCATTACTTTGCTCCATTTTTGGAGAAGGTAGTGTTTTGTAAGAAGGAATTTTATTATCGTTTATACATTTTAAATAATAAACATATTTGCTATCACCACTCCAATCGATAGGAGGAGTTGTAAAAGTTTCATTAATTTTATCTGCTATTTTTTGTGCTTGATATTTTTCTAAGTCTATTACCCAAAGTTCAACGCTATTTTGTGTTTTATTTGTAAAACATAATTTTTTTTGGTCGGGTGACAATTGATAACTTCTTATTTTTGGGTTTGGTGGTAAATCTTGGATTTTTTTACGAATGTTGTTTTTTATATCTAATATTTCGATATTGTAACAAAAAGCTACACGTGTTATACAATTAGACATTGGATTAAATCTTAAACCGGCTAGTTTTAGTTCTGGTTCATTAAGATCTTCAATCGAACTTAAATTGCTCCATTGAAATTCTATCATTTTATTTAAATCGGTGGTAAATAATACAGAAGGTAATGGTTTATTATCAATAATTTCTTCTATTTCTTTGCACGGTTTCATATATTGAGCATAAGAATTGATAGATATTATTGAAAGTATAATAGATATAAAAATTATTCTTTTGTAGTTCATAAAAAAATTAATATTAATTTTATTTAGCAAAAATAATACCTATAAATTATAATTAAACGCTTTTGTTATGTTTATTATTTTAAAAAATGTATAAAATTTATTATAATCTTTATTTTTGATTTCTTTTTTTACCGTTTGTTTAAATCTTTAAAAAATATGCTAAAATTAAATCATTTTTATTCAAATTTGCCTTTTAAAAAAATTGGAAATAAAAAAAACAAGTATTATTTATAAGTTATTGATGAATAATAAATTAATAAAATATTTATATTTTTTTCTAATACAGTTTTGTTTAGTAAGTTGTTTAGTAAACAATGAAGAGTCTAATTATGAGTTTAATTCAGAACCTCCAGAATTGTATAAACCACTACGAAAACCAATGTTAGCTGCCTATTTGCATATAGGAACAAGAAAAATAGAACCTGAAAAAATAAATCTTTATGGTGTAGATTTAATTAATATAGCATTTACAAAAATCACAAATAATAAAATACAATTATTATATCCAAATCATTCAGAAGAATTTAAAAAAGTAAAAGAGATTAAAAAAAATAATCCAGGATTACGTGTATTAGTATCAGTTGGAGGTTATGGAACGTCAGATCAATTTTCAAAAATGGCGTCAACCAAATCAAATAGAACAATATTTGTAAAAGATGTAGTAAATTTTTTAAAACGTTATTCATTTGATGGTATAGATGTAGATTGGGAATTTCCAGGAATGAATAAAAATACACGTGATTTTGAAAGAGAAAATTTTACCTTATTGTTAACTGAATTAAAAAATGAATTGGATTCAGCATCACGACAAGATGGAAAAAAATATCTATTAACAATAGCAGCAGGAGCGTTTGATGCTTATTTATCATATACAGAACCACAAAAGATAACACCTTTAGTAGATTATTTTTTTGTTATGACATATGATTTTGTTGGACAATGGAATAAAACCACAGGACATCATACAAATTTATATAAGTCAATTTTAAAACCTTATGGATATTCAGTAGATCGAATTGTTAAAAAATATATTAGTTGTGGAATACCGTCAGATAAAATAATAGTAGGTTGTGCAGCATATGGACGTCAATGGAATGATGTAGATTCATCAGAAACAGGATTGTTTGTAAAAGGGAAAGGAATAGGAAGTATTTCATATAAAAAAATATTAGAATTAGAAAATTCACCAAATTTTAAGAAAGGATGGGACAAAAGTGCTTTTGCACCATATTTATATAGTCCCAAAAATAAAATCTTTATAACATACGATAATTCACATTCAATACGACGAAAGGTTGATTATGTTGATATACATTCACTTGGAGGAATAATGTATTGGGAATATTATTCAGATGGAGATTTAAAACTTAAGAATAGTTTGGTTGATGAAATAAGAATAAATAGGGGAGAAGTGTTAATTCCTCAAATAATGCAAATTTCTAATATAAAAAATCGTTAAAAAATTGGTCAATGACTTCAAATTATTTAAATTTGTAACTTGAGAGAAAAAGACTTGCTAATGAATATTGATAATTTTGATAATATTAAAGCTAATATACTAGTAGTAGATGACGAGTATGCAAATAGACTTTTAATAGAGGCTATATTAAATGATGCTGGTTATTTAACTACGTGCGCTTCAAGTGGTTATGAAGCGTTAAATCTTGTTCAAGAACATGATTTTGCTCTAGTTATTTTAGATATTCAAATGCCAGGAATGGATGGATTTGAATTATTAAAAAAAATACATTCAGTTACAAATTCAGCATATTTGCCAATAATATTTGTATCAGCAGTATATTCCGTTACAGAATATCAAGAATATGCAATAGGTAGCGGAGCAGTAGACTTTTTAAGTAAACCTTTAAATGCAAAGGTTTTACTTGGTAAAGTAAAAGTATTTACAGAATTATATATTCAAAAAAAGAAAGTAGAATTATATCGTAATCATTTAGAAGAACTTGTTACAGAGCAATATAATGAATTGCGATTAGCAAATTTATCATTACAAAAACAAGTTGAATTTTGTAAATCACAAGAAGCAGAACTTAAAGTAGCCAAAGAAAAAGCCGAAGATGCTGATAAATTAAAAACAGCTTTTTTAAACAATTTGTCACATGAAATTAGAACACCATTAAACGCAATTGTATGTTGTTCAGATATAATTTCAATGCCAGACACCGACAAAGCAACATTTCAAGAATTATCTTGGCAAATTAAAAAAAGTACTAGATATTTATTAAATTTAGTAGATAATATAATAAGTATAAGCAAGTTAGAAAGTGGAAGTATCTCATTAGATGAAAAACCAACAGATTTAGTATTTTTATTTAATTTTATCTATAGTTATAATAAAGCTATTATTTCTCACGATGAAACAAAACAAAAAACTATTCAATTGCTATTTAATAACCAAATTAAAGAACATTCGTTTAAAGTTTTGAGTGATGAAAATTTTTTAAGACAAATAGTTTCATTATTAATAGAAAATGCAATAAAATTTACCGAACATGGAATAGTATCCTTATTGGTAAATATAGATAGTAAAAATCCATTACAAGAATATCTTCATATTGAAGTTAAAGATACAGGAATTGGCATATCAGAAGAAGATCAACCGCTAATTTTTGATAAATTTAGAAAAGTTGCCAATATGGGAGAAAAAATATATGAAGGAGCTGGCATAGGATTGGCTATAATAAAAAAACAAATAGGAATGTTAAATGGAACAATAGATTTAGAGTCGAAACTAGGAGTAGGTTCTAAATTTACAGTAAGAATTCCAATAACACGATGTTAATCATTTAATAACAATATATTAGATAATGAAAAAAATTGTTAAAGTTGGCAATATAGAATGTGGAGCCGACAAAATGTTTTTAATATGCGGACCATGCGTTATTGAAGACGAAAGTATAATGATGAAAACTGCTGAGCATGTTAAAAAAACTGCTGAAAAATTAAATATGCCAGTAATTTTTAAATCTTCTTTTATGAAAGATAATAGAAGTAGCGTTGATTATTATTTAGGTCCAGATATAGAAAAAGGATTAGAAATATTATTGCGCATAAAAAATGAATTTGGAATGCCAATTTTGTCAGATATTCATTATCCAGAACATATAAAACCAGCCTCAGAAGTGCTTGACATTGTGCAAATTCCTGCATATTTATGTATGCAAACAGGATTAGTTACCCAAGCAGCAAAAACAGGAGCAGTTATTAATTTAAAACATGGACAATTTTTAGCTCCAGAAAATATGATAAAACCTGTTAAAAAAATAGAAGCATGTGGCAATCACAAAATTATATTAACAGAACGAGGATTTACATTTGGATATAACGATTTGGTTGTAGATCCTCGAAGTTTTTATCATTTAAATGAAACTGGATATCCAGTAGTGTTTGATGTAACACACTCAATAAGAAAATATGGAATACCATCTGCCGATCCAAATGGAGGCGCAAGACAATATCTTGAAGTTTTAGCAAGAAGTGGTGTTGCAGCAGGTATAGATGGTTTATTTATTGAAGCACATCCAAATCCACCTCAAGCCAAATGTGATGCTGCAAGTCAATTACAACTAGAAAAACTTGAAGAATTCTTAAAACCATTAATTGAAATTCACGAAATAGAAGTAAAATATAGAAAAAATAAATAGTAAAACATGGAATTATATTTAGATTCAGCCAATCTACCAGAGATTGAAAATGCCTTTAAATTAGGTTTTTTAACAGGTCTTACAACAACTCCAACATTTATGCACCGTGAAGGTTACAATGATGTTGATGGTATTATTTTAAAACTTGCCAAGATAGTTCCTATACTTCAAATTGAAGCATTGGGACGTACAGCAGAAGAAATTATTTCAGAAGCTCATCGTCAAAACGATTTAGGACTTGACAAAAACAAAACTGTTTATAAAATTCCAATTTCTTTAGAAGGAGCAAAAGCTTGTCATATTTTGAGAAGTGAAGGTTATATGGTAAATATGCACTTGATTTACACTTTACAACAAGCTTATATTGCTATGCAAGCTGGTGCTACTTACGTTTGTCCTTTAGTTGGTCGTTTACAAGATCAAGGTCATGACGCTATCACTTTGGTTGAACAATGTGTTAATGCTGTCAACAAATATAATTATCCTTCAAAAGTTATGTTCTCTTCTGTTAGAAATGCAGAACATGTTCGTAACGCATTAAATGTTGGTGTTCATACAATTACTGTTCCTTGGAAAGTATTACAACTTTTACCTCAAAATAATTTCACTACTGTTGGTACAGAACAATTTTTTGAAGATACTAAGTTGATGACTACCAAGGTTAAAGATGTTTATCATAAAGAAAATGCTTGTATTTCTAAAAATTCTACCATCAATGAAGCTCTTGTTAAAATGACCATGTCTAAACTTGGAGCTATCACTATAGTTGATGAAATTGGAAATATATATGGTATTTTTACTGATGGTGATTTGAGACGTATTGTTGAAAAAGAAGGCGACGCTGTTCTTTCTAAACAATTGTCAACACTTCCTTCTAAACAACCAGTTACAATTGATAAAGAAGCTTATTTAATTGATTCTTCTCAATTATTTAAACAATATAAGATTGATACATTGGTTGTTACTTCTGATGGTAAACCTGATGGTATGCTTGATATTCAAGATTTATTATAATTTTTTGATAAATCTATGGATTTTTCAAATCTAAATTTATTTTCTGATAGGGGAGGACAATTTTTGATTCCTCTATCAGATTTTATATCTAAAGTATCTAAAATCAAATGTTTAATATTTGATTGGGATGGAGTATTTAATTCTGGAGTTAAAGGAGATGGAGTCTATTCTTGTTTTTCTGAGGTAGATTCTATGGGTTTAAATATTTTAAGATTTGGATATAAATTAAAATTCAACGAAATTCTTTTAGCTGGTATTATTTCTGGAGAAAAAAATCCTTCAACTGAAAAATTTGTTAATCGTGAGCATTTAAATTTTAAATGTTTAGGTTTTAAAGATAAAATCGAAGGATTTAATTATGTTTTAAAACAATATTCTCTTATACCAGAGCAAGTTGCATTTGTTTTTGACGATATTTTAGATTTGTCTTTAGCAGAAAAATGCGGTTTAAGATTTCAAATTAATCGTTTGGCAACTCCAATGTTTAATAATTACGTAAAAAACAATAATTTAGCAGATTATGTTTCTGCAAATTGTGGAGATAAATTTGCTGTTCGTGAAATTTCTGAGTTGATGTTAGCTTCAATTGATGTTTATAATCAAGCAGTTAAATCGCGTACCAAATTTGATGAAAAATATTCTGAATATATTTCTCAACGTAATTCTATTCAACCAATTACATTTTCTCCAAATGTAACTTATTAAAAAAATACTCTAATCTTTTAATTAATAATTGATTAGAGTATTTTTATTATTTATTTTGGTTAAGTTCTTCTTTTAATTCTTCTTCTGCAAAAGAAATATTATTCAAGAAAAAATCAATATAACTTTTATAATCAAAGTTTTCTTTTTTTTCTTTTATTCCTAATTCTAAATCAAACATTTTTTCAGATATATTATTAATACCCATAACTTTAGTTGTTGATTTAGTTAAATGAGCTATTTTTTGAATTTCATCTAAGTCATTTTCTTTTATAGCTTTCGAAAATTTCTGTTTAATTTCTTCAATTTGTTCAAAAAATAATTCTATAAGTTGACATTTCATTTCAGAATTACCATCTGTAATGCCATCAACATAATCCATATTAATAAATTTGTATTCTTTCATAATATAAAAAAACCGCAGATTTTTTCTGCGGTATATTTTTTATTGTTTATTAATACTTATTTTGATATTTTGTTGATTTTCATCAACATCTGCAACAATTTCGTCGCCTGTTTTAACTTCGGAGTCAATTATAACACTTGCCATTTCATCTTCCAAGTATTTTTGAATAGCTCTTTTTAGAGGACGAGCTCCAAATTTTGAGTCAAAACCTTTATCTGCTATAAAAGATTTTGCTTTGTCGGTTATGGTTAATTTATATCCCATATCTTCAACTCTTTTATATAATCCAACAAGTTCAATATCAATAATTTTGTGGATATTTTCTTTAGTTAAATTATGAAACATAATTATATCGTCTAGACGATTTAAAAATTCTGGAGAAAATGCTTTTTTTAATGCTTTTTCAATAATTGACTTATTGTTAGCTTCATTTTCTTCATCAGTTCCAAAACCAACGCCACGACCGTAATCTTGAATTTGTCTTGAACCAATATTTGAAGTCATAATTAATATTGTGTTCTTAAAATCAATTTTTCTGCCCAAGCCATCAGTAAGTCTTCCTTCATCAAGAACTTGCAATAATATATTGAAAATATCAGGATGTGCTTTTTCAATTTCGTCGAGCAAAACAACAGAATAAGGTTTTCTTCTAACTTTTTCAGTTAATTGACCGCCTTCTTCATAGCCAACATATCCTGGAGGTGCTCCAACAATTCGTGAAACTGAAAATTTTTCCATATATTCACTCATGTCAATTCTGATCAAAGCATCTTTACTATCAAATAAAAATTCTGCTAATATTTTGGCTAATTGAGTTTTACCAACTCCAGTTGGACCTAGAAATACAAATGTTCCAATAGGTTTATTAGGATCTTTTAAACCTGCTCTGTTTCGTTGAATAGCTTTTACTATTTTTTCAATAGCTTCGTCTTGACCAATAACTTTTTTCTGAAGTTCGTCTTTCATTCTTTTAAGTCTTTGACCTTCAGCTTGAGCAATTCTAGAAACAGGAACACCTGTCATCATGGCAACAACTTCTTCTACATTACTTTCGTCAACAACTTCGCGTTTTTTTATTAAATCTTTTTCCCATTTGTCTTTTTCTGATTCTAAAAGTTTTAATAATTCTTGTTCTTTATCGCGAAAACTTGCTGCTAATTCAAAATTTTGACTTTTTACAGCTTTTATTTTTTCTTGACGAGTTTCTTCAATTTGTTTTTCAAGATCGTCTATTCTTTGAGGTACTTGAATTTTAGATATATGAACTCTTGAACCAGCTTCGTCCATTGCATCAATAGCTTTGTCTGGCAAATGTCTATCACTTATATATCTATCTGATAATTTTACACATGCAGCTATAGCTTCTGGTGTATAAACTACATTATGATGCTCTTCGTATTTATCTTTAATATTATTTAAAATTGTAATAGATTCTTCAACAGTTGTTGGTTCTACTAAAATTTTTTGAAATCTACGTTCTAGAGCACCATCTTTTTCAATATATTGTCGATATTCATCAAGTGTTGTTGCTCCAATACATTGAATTTCACCTCGTGCAAGTGCAGGTTTTAATAAATTACTAGCGTCTAAAGTGCCTGATGCTGAACCTGCTCCTATAATTGTGTGAATTTCGTCAATGAATAAAATTACATTTCTATTTCTTGACAATTCTCCAAGAATAGATTTTATTCTTTCTTCAAATTGACCTCTGTATTTTGTACCAGCAACAAGAGAACCTAAATCGAGAGTAACAATTCTTTTTCCATATAATACTCTCGAAACTTTTTTCTGAATAATTTTTAAAGCTAGTCCTTCTGCAATTGCAGATTTACCCACACCTGGTTCTCCTATTAATACAGGATTATTTTTTTTACGTCTACTTAAAATTTGAACTAGTCGTTCAATTTCTTTTGTTCGTCCAACAATAGGATCTAGACGATTTTCTTCTGCAGCTTTTGTTAAATCTATACCAAAATTATCTAAAACAGGGGTTTCTGAATTAATATTTGATGGATTTGTGTTTTTATTAGACGAATAATCATCATCATCGTCGTCATCATCGTCATCGTCTTCTTCATCATCTGTAAATTCAGCCTGTGCTTTGGGTTCATCATTAAATGACTCCCTTAATTTTTCATAGTCTATATTCTTTTCTGTAAACATAGTTGTTACGCTGTTGTTTTTATCTTTTAATATTGTTAATAATAAATGTTCGGGATAAACAATTTCAGAATTCATTTTTATAGCTTCAGAGATAGCTTGATTCAAGATGCTCTCTGAAGTTGAAGAAAATGGAATATATTCGGTTTCTGTTGGTAATAAAATGTTGTCTTTTTTTAATTTCTTTTCTATTATAGTTTTAGCTTCATCAGTTTTTATTCCTAATTTAGTTATTTTTTCCATTAATTCTTCATTCCCATCTCTAAGCATTCCTAAAAAGAAATGTTCTGGTAGTATTTCTTCATCTCCTAATCTAATAGCTTCTTCTTTGCTATATAATAATATATCTTTTAATTTTTGTGAATATTTTGATTCTTTCATGTTTTTCTTTCGTCTGATTTTCCACAAATATACAAAATCTATTTTAAAAATCTAAACATTTTACATTTTCTTTGCTTTTTACGGTTATTTTTAGGAAAGTTTAAACTTTATTTCGTTTTTTTTTGTTAATTTGCATAAAATTAAATTTCAAAAAAATGAATAAATATACTTATTTCTCTATTGTTTCTGCTATTACTTTGGTTTCATGTAGTGGCAGTGTTAATAATAACAATAATAATATCAATAATGATTCAATTGTTGAAGATATTATTCAAAATGAAAATATCGATAAAGATATGGAACATGCAAGTAAAGTTTTAAATACTTTACCTGAAGCTCATGAAATTATTTCTATTTTACTTGATCATCCTGATACTAAATATGATGCATCAGCTCTTAATTCTGATAAATTAAATTCTAAATACACCACTACAATTAGTAAAGCTTTAAATATAGGAATTTATGGAACAGATATGAGTTATGCTAGTTTATTTGAACAAAATCAAACTGTATTAAAATATATGGCAGCTATAAAAATTATGGCTGATGAACTTGGTATTCTTCAATTTTTTGATGAAGAAACCATGAGAAACATGGAAGAAAATTTGTGTAATAAGGAAACTATGATTGAACTTATTACTAATGCGTATTATAGTTCAGATAAATATTTAATTGAAAGTGGACAACGTGAAATCGCTTCTTTAATTATTTCTGGTGCTTGGGTTGAAGGTATGTATACTGCTTTTTATTTATCTAAAAGTTCATATTCTTTAAATCCTAATTTGTCTTCTCGTATTTTAAAACAATGTCTTGATATTCCTATTCTTTTAGAATTTTTTGAAAATACATCGGATTCTAATTTTATTGAAATAAAAAAAGATTTTGAAGATATTAAAAGTTTAACTGATAGTGCTAATATTAAACAGCTTGATAATGGTTTATATTCTTGTGATGAAAAATATTTCAAAAAACTTTATGATAAAGTTTTAGAAGTAAGAAAAAGATATGTTGCTATATAACATTTTTTTACTATTGTTAAACATTTATAATTAGTTTTACTTCATAATTTGATTTTTTATATTTGTAAAAAATTTAGTTGAAGTGAAAAATATTAAATTATATTTGATTTTTGTAATATTGATTTTAGTTACAAAATCTATATTTGCCCAAGAAACAGTTTTTGATGTAAGAGGTAGAATTGTTGATTCTATTGGAAAACCAATACAATTTGCTCACATCATTAATCTTAAAAAACATAGTGGTTGTATCTCTGATACTGCTGGTTATTTTAGAATTTTGATGTTATCTACCGACACTGTTAAAATTTCTTGTTTAGGTTTTAAAGATTCAGGATTTACTCTTAATGGTATAGTATATTCTGGTGAGAGTAATATTATTCAAATTGCCGATATTACTTTAAAATCAACAATTTATCTTCTTGGCGTGGTTAATGTTTTTCAAGATCGTTGGAATTCTTTTCTTTATGATTACACTCATCGAGAAACTATTGATGATTTAGATAATAAAAATATTGAGAATTGGAAAAAAAATCTTATCAGTCCTCAAATTTTACGTGAACTTACTGTTGCATCAAGAGGAGTAGGGTTCCCTTTAAATTTTACTAGAAAAAAAGAAAAAGCTTTAAAACGAATTGATGAATTTAATTATCAAGAAGAATTAAGTAAAGAAGCAAACGAAAAATATAATCCTCAAATTGTGGCTCAAATTACAGGAATGTCTGAAGATGATGCCGAACTTTTTATTAAACATTTTAAATTGAGTCGTGATTATATTTTACAAAAAAGTGATTATGACTTGTATATTATTATAAAACAATTATATAAAGAATATTCGAAAAACAAATGAAAAAAGTATTTCAATATATTGGATATCTATATTTTAGATTTTTTATATTTTTAGTTAGAATTACACCTTTTAAATTATTGTATTTTTTTTCTGATATTTTAAGCTTTTTAATTTTTAAAGTTGCAAGATATCGAACAAAAGTTGTTGACAAAAATTTAAAAATGTGTTTTCCTAACAAATCAGAAAATGAACTAAAACAAATAAAATCAAAATTTTATCAACATTTTACTGATATTTTATTAGAAAGTTTTAAAGGATATACTCTTCCAGTTGAAAAACTTGCAAAACGTTATGAATTTGTTGATAAATCTGTTTTAGAAAATTATCATAAACAAGGCAAAAGTGTTGTAATTGCTTTTTCGCATTATGGAAATTGGGAATGGGCAACGCAAACAGTTCTTTATGAACATAGTCACAAAATGGCTGCTCTTTACAAACCTATGCGAAATATTTATATAAATAATTATATCAAAAAATGTCGTGAAGCTCGAGGAACATATCTTTGTCCTATAGAAAAAACAAAATATATGTTTAATATGCGAAACAATCAATGTATGGGTTTTGTTATGTTAGGCGATCAAAATCCATCTAATTCAAGAAAAGGATTTTGGGTAAACTTTTTAGGGATAGACACTTGTGTACTTCATGGAATTGAAATGTATTCTAAAATGTTTAACTTACCAATAGTTTATTTTGAGTCGCGAAAAGTAGCTCGTGGTTATTATAAACAATATCTTTCTGAATTAATTGATGATCCTTCAAAATGTCAACCTGGTGAAATTTCTGAAAAATATATGAAAAAGGTTGAAGAAACTTTAATAAATGCCCCAGAATATTGGTTATGGTCTCATAAACGTTGGAAAAAACAACGTGATCAAAATGGCGAAGTTGTTGATAGCGGTTTTTATAAAAACTTATAAATGAAAATATTACAAATAATTAAGAGAGCATTTTGTGATTTATTTGACATTATTTATCCTGAATATTGTCCAGGATGTGGAAATTTGCTTTCTGATTATGAAAAAGTTGTTTGTCTTGACTGTATGTCAAAAATGAAAATTACGCATACTCATTTACCTGAAAATACAGAAGTTAAAGAAGTTTTTATGAACAAAGTTGAAATTCAAAATGCTTGTGCTTATTATGGATTTTTTAAAGGAGGTATCACTCAACGACTTATTCATGATTTTAAATATCACAATCGTCCTGATATAGCTGTTTTTTTAGGTAAAAATGCCGCTTATAGTTTAAATAAATCTGGAATTTTTAGTGATGTAGATTTTATAGTTCCAGTTCCTTTGCATCCAAATAAATTCAAAAAAAGGGGGTATAATCAAAGTGAACGCATAGCATACGGAATTTCACAAGTTTTAAATATTCCTATAAATGAAGATGTTTTAAAAAAAGTTGTATATAACGAAACTCAAACTAAAAAGAAAAGAATGGAACGTTGGGTAAATTCTCAAAATTTATTTAAAGCATCTGATAATCCAGAGTTTCAAGGAAAACATTATTTAATTGTTGACGATGTTTTAACAACAGGTTCTACTATTGAGTCTTGTGTAAACGAAATTCAAAAAATTCCAAACATTAAAGTAAGTGTTTTTGCTTTAGCAAGAGCTGAAAAATAAAAAAAGCTCACAATTTTGTGAGCTTTTTTTATAATATTTTTAATCTATTAAATTCCTGGACATGAGAATGTTCCATTGTTGATTTCAATAGTTTGTTTATCTTTATTCATTAATGTTGCTGTAAATGTACCAGTTACATATTTAATACTACCAAGTTCCATATATCCATTAACTTTAACAGTTGCTTTTGTTGATACATAAAAATCAGAACTTGATGCATCATTAGCATCTGATGATGCTTTGTAAATAATAAAGCAATCGTGATCTACATTAATAGCATCTTCTAATGTTGATTTTAAATCACCATTTGTTAAATAATCAATCAATAATTGAGTTCCTGATGTTGCAGCATCTACACCAAATGAATAACTACCTTCTGTTGAACCATTAAAAGTAACAGACATAAATTGTTTTGCTTTGTTTAAACCATAAATTGTTGTTCTTGTTGAACTTTCTGATAAAAGTTTTGCAATACTAATTGTTGTTCCTGTTGCTTCTGATGTTTCTGATTTTTTTGCTACTGCTGTTGCTTCAAAATCAGAAGATCCTACTGTAGCAAAAATTGATGCTAATTGATTTGAGTTATCGTCATCATCATCATCTTTACAAGATGTTGAAAACAATGTTGTTGCAGCTAAGGCAAAAGCCATAAAACCTAATGTTAATTTTTTCATTTTTTTGTCAAATTAATTGTTAATGTTTATTTTATTTGTAATTATTATATTTTTCTTGATTACAACCGTTATTTATAACGTACAAAATTTAATAAAGTTTTAAATTCAATATTTTTTTAATATTTTTTTTGCATCACCTAATATAAAGGCTCCGTTAACATTTACATCATAAATATTAATATTTTTATTTAAACTTTCTTTTGTGACTTGTTCTCTATATTTTTTTGAATTAGAAGAATCAAGTATAATTATTTCTGGTTTATATTTTTCTGACAAATTTTTTAAATTACATTCAACATTTTTGCTCAATATCAAATAATCAATTTTTAACGTTGGTTCTATATTTATAAATTCATCATTATCTATAATTCCTACTATTTTTTTATCTATCATAAAAAAATTATCTGATATTTTTGAAAGTGAGTCTTGATTAATAATTTCTATATTTTTATATCCAGCTAATTCTGATGGCGGTATATACATATCTATAAAATATTTATCTATATTTTGTGAATTTGTTATCAATTTGTTACCAATCTGAATGGCGCTTGCTTTATTACAATTATAAACTATCAATAATTCATCAGCATTACGTCCTTTTATTTCTGATAAATATATTAAACTAACTAATAATAAGCCTATTGCAGATAATTTTACCCAATAAAATTGTTTATAAAATATAAAAACAATTATTGAAAATAATACTAAATATAATAAAATAGCTGAACTATTTGGCAAAAAAATATTTTTAATACATGATCCTGGTAAACTTTCTATCCACGAAACACTTTCCGTCATAAATTTTACGCTATATTTTAATGGATAAAATATTATTGTACTAATTATGGGGATTGAATTAGTAATTAATAATGCAATTGCCAAAATCATAATTGCGTAAGCAACAGGAATTATAATTATGTTGGTTAATAAAAAATAGGTTGGAAATTGTCTAAATGTACAAATACTTAAAACAGAAGTCCCAATTTGTGCAGAAATTGATACAACTATAATTCCTAAAAAATATTTTATAATAACACTTTTTGATAATTCTTGTATTTTTTCAAATAAAGGCATACAACTTATTATAGACAATACCGCTAAATAAGACAAACCAAATCCTACATTAAAAATTAAATAAGGATTTATCATCAATAATATAAAACATGAAACAGCCAATGAATTATAAGTACTTGAATTTCTATCTATTGATTTTCCAATCGACATTATTGAAAACATTAAAGCTGCTCTATTTACACTTGAACTAAAACCTGTTATAGCTGCAAATAACCAAATTATAATACATATTATACCGCATTTGATGATTTTTTGGCGTCTATTTTTTTTCAAAAATTTTAATAAAAAGTCTGTTATCATCATTATTATTCCTGTATGAAGACCTGAAACTGCCAAAACGTGCATCGCTCCGCTAGATTGAAATGCTGACTTGGTTTCTTCATCCAAATCATTTTTATATCCTAATGTTAAAGCTTCTAAAACTCCAAGTTCCTTTTCTGAAAAACCTGATTTCCTGTATATTGATAATAAATAATTTCTTATTTTACAACTATAATATCTCAATCCTTTTTTGTAACCATTTTTAAGTATTTGATAATTTGAATTGTTAATATATGTTCTAAAATAAATTCCATTTTTAGACATATAATCTGCATAATCAAATTCTAATGGATTGCCATTTGATTTTATTCTATCAATTTTAGAAGATATATATAATAAATCTCCCATTTCAATATTTAATAATGAATCTTTTTCAAAGTATGCTAATATCTCAAATTTTTCACTAAATGATAAATCCAATACTGTAATTTGGGTTTTAATTGATTTTTCTTTTTCTTCCAAAGGTTCACTAATAACACCATAATATGCTTTACTATTATCTATTATTGGAATTGTAACATATTTATTTTCGGTAATATACATTCCCATAAAAACAAAACAAACACATGCCAATTTCATAAACAAAAATCTTGTTTTTGACTTTTGTTTACCTTTAAAAGATTTTACTATTAAAGAGAGAATAAAAAAAATGGAAAATCCTATTATAGAAATTAATATATTAAAATGAAAATAGTCTTGAATAATAATACCTATAATAAAAGGAATCAATATCTTGATAACAAGAAATTTATTGATGTCATCAGTTAAAAATCTAGGACCATATATCGAACTTCTGAGTTTAATAGTTTTTATATTTTTATGCAATTTTACACAAATTTTAATTATAGTCAAAATATATTTTACTATTTTTTTAATAATTTATTAATTGTTCTATTTAACATAATATTTAAAATTAATTATAAAATTACAATAAAAGGAGTGGGGAGTGATTATATTTGCAATTATTTCGTTTGCACAGACGGATCAGGGAAAGCATTTCTTTGGAAAGCTTGCAATTACAATTCCGGCATTCAAAAACTTGACAGTAAAGAGCGCGACTGACATGATGGCAAGACAAT
>JAKSUC010000189.1 GCA_024413595.1 Bacteroidales bacterium | reverse complement strand
ACATACTCCCACCACTTATAGAAGTGGGGGCTTCTCGTTCAAGTAACCTCATGGTTCCAGTATCAGCGAGCTAACTGGCTGTGCCCCAGCCTTTAGAATTTCTAATCCTTCTCTAAGGATGTTTTTTGCAGCGTTTATGTCCCTATCGTGAACGCTACCACAATTAGGACAAACCCAAGATCGAATAGATAATTTTTTAGTTTCAGTATTTTGATATCCACACGTCGAACATAATTGACTACTTGGGTAATTCGAAGGAATTTTTATAATAATCTTGCCATAGAGTTTGGCTTTATAGTCTAACATGTCAACAAATCTAGACCAACTAACATCTGCTATCGATCTTGCTAATTTGCTATTTTGTTCCATATTCTTAACCTTTAGACTTTCTAAACATATAACTTGGTTTTCGTTGATAAGTTTATGTGAAAGCTTATGCAAATAATCAATTCTTTGATTTGTAATATGACGATGCAATTTTGCTACCTTAATTCTTTGCTTGTTTCTATTTGAACTGCCTTTAACCATCTTGGAAAGTTTTCTCTGTTGTTTCTCTAATCTTTCCATAGATTTTTTCAGGTATTTATTATTCTTATATTTTATTCCATCGCTTGTTATTGCAAAATCTTTGATTCCAAGATCAACACCTATGCATTTATTAGTTTCATTATTTTTGTTTATTGCAAATTCATCTATCTTAACAAGAATGCTGACGAAATACTTATCATCACAAGTTTTAGAAATGGTTACGGTTTTAATCTCACCAGCAAAATCTCTATGCTTTTTAATCTTGATATTTTTACATTTTGGGATACTAAGGTATTTTTGGTTTGAAATACTTACAGTTCCTTTTTGATTATTTGTAGAGAAGCATTGTTCATTTCTTTTTGATTTGAATTTTGGAAAACTATTTTGGTGTCTAAAAAATGATTTGAAAGCTTTGTTTCTATTTAATTGTGCATTTGCTAAACAAAGCGAATCTACTTCTTTTAAGAATTGGAATTCTTCTTTATATGTAGCTGGGGTGATATCTTCAAACTTTTTAGTGTTTTTATAAATATCGTTCATATCTGATAGGGATTTATTATAGAAAAATCTCACACAACCAAAACACTTGGCAAAATACTCTTTTTGCTGCTTATTGGGATAGATACGATATTTATATGCTAAGTTATTCATCGTTCTCTCCTTGCGATTCAATGTATTTTTTAATTGTTTCTATTGATGCTCCACCAGTAGTAATTAAGCAATATGAAGGAGACCAAAAATAAAATTTCCATAAACTCTCTTTTATTTTCAGATAGGACTCTTTAATAATTCGAGATGAACACGATTTATAAGAATCAATAAATTTGCAAAAATCTGCTTTTGTAGTTCCTTGAAACAGTACATGAATGTGGTCTATATCATGATTCCATTCTTCGATTTTTATTCCATAAGAATTTCCAACCTTACCAAAAATGCTCTTTAGAGCATCAGAAATAATATCATCTATAACTTTTCTTCTATATTTAACAACAAGAATGAGATGAAAATGCAATAAATATACAGAATGAGAGTTCCTACAATATTTCATAATATTAGTATATCACATTTTTAATGTGATATACATAGAAAAACGAATAAAAACATAAAAAAAGGCATTCATCCCACTGCCTTCATTTTCATTTAGAGGAAGGGGAATTCTGCCTAAATCTTGTTAAA
>JAKSUC010000188.1 GCA_024413595.1 Bacteroidales bacterium | reverse complement strand
ATAAACGGCACATAAAAGAGTGGACAAATTTCAATACCAAAAGTTATCTAAAAAATTAACTCCACCTCGCGGTTCTACAAGCATCAGCTGTAATCAGTAGAGCTGCTCCTTTCCAGGCCTGACACATTCCCAAAACAAAGACAATTAAGAATTACCCTCCAGTAATACCTTTGTCACCATTGATCCTGCAGGACGAAGTTTCTATATCAATTTTTTAGGCCGTCATTAAATCCAAATGCCTCCTCCTAAATTTCGACTGCACCAAAGGAGATTTGTGCTTACAAAGGACTCCTAACCCTCCAGTCTAGCCAAATAAAATTATGTTTTTAATATTATATAAATTTTTTCCATATATGGCTCTGTTGAAATCCTTAATTTTTGATTATGTTGTATCTGTAGATGTTGTAAAATAGTGTTTTTAGTCTTGTTTCTTTGTTTCTTAGTCGTGTGGATTTGCTTTTGTTAGTTCCATCGAATATTCTTTTTATTACACTGAATACATTTTCTACAAGTCCTCTTTGATTGTATATTTCTTTTTGGAAGGTTTTTTGGCTTTTTCTCCTGTAAACTCCATGTGTGAAATTAGATTTAAGTGGGATTTGTTCTGTTGATCCTAATTCTTTGTTTATGCATCTTCTGATTGATTCTGTATCATATGCTTTGTCTGCTAATATGTAAGAAGGTTTATATTTTTTCATTGCTCTTATTGAAGCTTTTGCAAATTTTATATCATGTCTGGGGCCTTTTAAGGCTTGTGAATGCATTACAATTTTTGTGGTTGTATCGATGGCAATATGGCATTTTGTATAGTGTTTTCGTTCGTTTCTCCTTATTTTTGAGTAATATTTGTCTGCACTGTCACAAGTGAATCCACTTCCATCTAAAGCAACTATTCCATTTTTAATTTTCAATTCTGCGATTATTAAAGAAGTTATTCTTTCAAACATGTTTGTAGGAAGTCTTTTAAAGAATTTTTGTAATGTAGAGTAGTTTGGTGCTTTTTTAATCTTGAAAAAAGCTTTTATTTTATCAGAAAATTCAATAAAATCAGTTATTTGTCGAAAACTCATATTTAAATAATATTTCAATCCCAATATTGTGAATAAAACGGGTTGTGTGTAGGTTTTTTTAGAAAAAGGTGAAGAATATTTATCTAAAATAGATAAAGTAAAATTATAAGTAGTTTCAATAAAATCAGCCAACTCATTATAATTTATTTCACTAATGGGCTCTTTATTTATCTTATTTAAAAATTTTTTTTCATTTTCCTGAAAGCCAAAATCCAAAAGATTTAAATGTTTGTTTCTCCTAAATAAACATGAAGAATATTTGTTTTTGTATTTCATATAATATATATTCTTCATTCTACTAAATAAAACTTATTAATTCTTTTTTTAGAAGAATAAAAACAATAAATACTTGAGCAAATAAATAAAAAATGTAAAATAAATTATATAAAAAAATAAGAATTTTAAAGGCTTAAAAAAGACCCAAGTTTCATTTCAAGTGTAAAAAATAGGGGATTTCAACAGAGCCATATGCACTATTATTACAATTAATAAAAGTACAATCAATCACACTACCTTTACCACCTAGACAGTAGATAGCACCACCACATACATTACATGTATTATTTTTAAATGTGCTATTTGAAAGAGTAATTTCTCCAACTAAATAGATAGCTCCACCACATTTTTTATTAGCAGTGTTGTCTTGGAAAATTGAATC
>JAKSUC010000187.1 GCA_024413595.1 Bacteroidales bacterium | reverse complement strand
TTATCGTTCTCAATGAATGTGTCCGGTATTCCTTTTCCATTTCGATTACCGCTGTATGTTGGAGAGAGTCTCAGTAACAATCTCTCTGAATAAGTTGTTTCGGAAATTAATTTTTTAGGTTCTTCTTCGTTTTTCGGTTTGGTTTCAGAATAATTTTTTATAATCCCTCTAAAATATGCGAACATATCTTTTATATCATGTCTGCTTATTGTTTTTGATACCAGAGACATAATAAAATTAAATATGGTCTGATTGCTATTAGAACGGTTTGTGATTTTTTTGCTTGCCATAGAGAAAAGAGCGATACACTGATTAAGTGTGAAATGATATCTTGTATCATATTCCTCTTTTAATTTTAAAGATAAACTTAATGCTTCGTCATGATATTCTGATTTATCATTCTCAGAAATTGAAGGGGAATATTTTTTTATTGCAACATAAATATATCCCATCATTTTTTTGATAATTTTATTTTTTTTGCTTCTGATGTAATCACATTTTTCTTCAATAATTGATTTTATTATTTCAAAATTTCCATCAATATTTTTATTTTCAATCGCAGCATTACAAAGAACAATTATCTGTTTGTTATAAACTTTTTCTCCGATTTTTGATTCGATAAAAAATTTCAAATCTGTCTGTTCCGGTGTTAATTTTATAATTTCTTTCTCTTCTTTTTTCGGAACAGGATTCTGAAATTTTGAAAGAGCTGCTTTGATTTTTTCGTTTCTCAGTTCCCTTTTTGATTTCTCAATTGGTATTAATGATTCATCACTGTTCAATATTTTATATTCAGAAGGAAAGCCAGGATTTTTAATTATTTCTATTAATTTATATGCTACCAGCTTTGTTAAGCTTCGACGAATTGTTCTTTCTGAACATCCAATCTCATCAGCTAATTCACTTTGGTTTAATTCGTCCAGATCAAACTTTTTTCTTTTCATTTCAGCTTGTTCACACAGGAATATATAAAGCGATTTATCATTGACAGTTAGCAAATGTGTTTTGCGTACTCTCTCCGGAATGCAATCATAATTTTCTCTTCCAAAAACCTTAGACATAAAAAAATCCTCCATGTTCAAATTTAAAAATTAAACACAGAGGACATCATTTATTTCTATCTTTTTTAATCAAATGTTTGATGAAAATGTATTACAAACAATAATTTATAAATACCATTTTTGGTAATACACTTGCTTGACATTTTTAATTATATACGATATAATATAAATACAAGGTATACGATAACCTTTAATGCAGAGGCCGCAATCCTCTGTGTTATTGAAAGATGAACGTTTCACGGACGTTCGTCTTTTTTTCTACCCATTTATTATATCACAAATTGTAGTTTTTGTCAATGAAGCTGATTCAAAGTACGTATTTGCTTGCTTTGTGTTCAGCTTCATTTTTTCGTTTATCGGCACATACCATCATAATCATGCTGCATATGTGGCATAAGTTTATCCATTTCGTTTTGAATATCGTTATTTATATTAATGTGTTGAGCAACATCATCTGCAAGCTCATTAAGCTTATCTTTACGCAAAAGTTTTTCTGCATAATTTGAAATTCCATCTATGAGATATTGCTGATCATCAGTTAAATTTGCTTTATATTTATCTTTGGAATAGCTCAGCATATTCATAGCTTTTATTGCAGATACAAACTGTTTATATACACTTATTACTTTTGATTTCAGAGCATTTATAGTTTTATTTAGTTTTTCGATTA
>JAKSUC010000186.1 GCA_024413595.1 Bacteroidales bacterium | reverse complement strand
GGTAATAAAAATCTAGTTATTGAACCTACAACTTGGTGGAATACTAATTTTGGTTCTGTAATTTTGTTAGTTGGTATTTTGGTTTTTTGGTTTTTTGCAGAAAATTTTTAATGTTTTTTTCTTTTTGTGATTTTTTTTCAAAAAATATTTATGTTACCTTATTTTTTTTTTCGATTTTTTTTTCATTAAATTCATTTTTTTGGGAGTTTAATTGTGTTTGTATTTTTTATTTTCTGTTTATCTTATTATTTTTATTTGGTTTTTTTATATTTTTTTTGTATGTTTGTTAAATTGAATTTAGAAACCAATAAATTTATATTGTTGGAGATGCTTAATTATTATTATGTATCTCGTTAAAAAAACATCTCCAGTTAATAATATTGAATCCGTTCAATATATGTTTTTTGTTGAATGTGATAATAATGTTGAACGTGAACCTAGGGAAGAAATTGAGGATAATAGTGTTCAATTAGAGTTAATGAATCCTTTTTATGAGGTTAAACGTGAAAAACCAAGTAATATGTCCTTTAGTATGGATGAAAAGGGTGTAATTTCTTATTTTGATCCTTTTTGTAAACATTGTTTTTCTCATAAAGTTACAAAATATGGTTATAATGTTCGTGATTTGATAACTGAGGATGGTGAACATTATTTTGCTAAGATTCAAAGGTATTATTGTCCTGTTTGTGGTAAATATTCTCAGACAGAATTGATTGGTCAATATGAAAATTATTGTAATTTTTCTAATGAAACTAAAGAACGATCAATTGATGTTCGTGAAATAAGTTGGTATCCATTCCGTAAATTGAAAGAGTTGTATCAAATTTTTTGTGATATTGTAATCTCTCATGAAACAGTTAGAAAAGCTCAAATAATAACAGATAAGTTGTATTATTTGAATCATGAAATAAAACCATCGGGTTTTTATGGTTATGATGTTCAATGGGAACCATTAGATGATGGATTTTATTATAGGCATTTATTATTTGATTTAGTTAATAATATGCCAGTTGCAGAGTTATTGGCTCCTGATGAAGACCTTAAAACAACATATGATTTCATCAACAAATCATTAAAACCAATCGATAGAAAAGCCATTGTAACAGATTTAAAACCAGGATATGATGGAGTTATGAGTAAATTAGGATTTAAACATCAACATTGTATATATCACCTACGATTAGCAATAAATGAACGAATTAAAAAGCATTTAAAACAAAAAGATATTGATTTTAGAATTCAATTCAAAAAAGAAAATGAAAAAATCTCAGAAAACAAATTAAATCAATTAGTCAAAAAAGAAATACATGGTCTAAAAGATGAAATAAATATTTATAAACAATTATTATTTGAATTATTTGAACAACAAAATTATAATAAAGCAATAAGTTATGTTAACTTATTAAAAAATGAAATAAATAATTTTCCAGAAGTTTTAAAAAATTACTTAGTAAATGATTTTTTCCCTGAATACAAAAAATTCCTATGGTTCCTTAAAGATGAATTTAAAGGAAAATTAACAAGAACTAACAATTATTCTGAAATGTATTTCCATGCAACACTACCAAAAGCCGAGAAAAAACGATACAGAACTGAAAAAGGTATATTTAATCAGATATACAACAGAAAAAATGGCTGGATGAAAAAACTAAAAAACCAACTAACAAATTGACAAAGCCGATGGTAAAGCTGAAAATATATTATTAAATATCACCAAAATAGGAAATTATGAAT
>JAKSUC010000185.1 GCA_024413595.1 Bacteroidales bacterium | reverse complement strand
TTATTAGAGCAAACTAGAATTTAAAAGCATAAATAATATATATTATTAGAGCAAAAAAAAATTTAAAAACATTAATAATATGCATTATTAGAGCAAAAAAAAATTTAAAAACGTAAATAATTTAGATTAAAATATTAAAAAAAATCAATAAAATGCTATTGTTGTCCACACTAAAGCTCGCTAAAAAAATAATACAAAAAGTAATACAATTAGATATCACAGAAAATTAGTTTGTAAAAAATAAAATTATTTATATTTTTGCCTAAAACCTTAAAAAGCAATAAAGCAATGCCATCAGAAGGACTTTTCGAAAGATATATAAACTTTTATACCGACTTTGCATTCAAGAAATTTTTTGGAACACCAGCCAACAAAGAATTTTTGATAAGTTTTCTTAATGCTCTACTCAAACTAAAAGGTGATGAAGAAATTAAGGATATTACTCACCTGAATACAGAGCAATTACCAAACATTGAGTCTGATAGAAAAGCAATCTACGATGTTTATTGCGAAAACAATAAAGGCGAAAAGTTCATTGTTGAAATGCAAAGAGCTTCACAAATCAACTTTGTAGATAGAAGTATATATTATTCAGCCTTTCCAATTCAAGAACAAGGCGTAAGAGGTTATTTGTCAAAAATCGACAAAAAATATATCAATTGGGATTATTCGCTCAAAAAAGTGTATATTGTTGGAATACTTAGTTTTATTCTCGACGAAAAACCAAATCATAACGAAATTATCACACACGCACGACTTAGATACGATGAATATTCTAACGAAATTTATTCCGACAAACTAGAGTTTATAAATATAGAACTTCCCAAATTTAACAAGCAAGTAGAAGAATTAGACGATGATAACATGCTAGATAAATGGCTTTTTGCAATAAAAAATCTATATCATTTAATGGATCGTCCCCAAGCACTAAGAGAAGCAATATTTACAAGACTATTTAATCTTGCCGAAATCAGCAAATACAACAAAGCTGAACGTCTTGCCTATCAAGAAAGTTTGAAAGATTATAGAGATTACTATAATACCATAGCTTCAGCAGAAGAACGAGGAAGAGAAGAAGGACGTGCTGAAGGTCGAGAAGAAGGCGAAATGATTGGAATAAAAAAAGGACGAGAAGAAGAAAAGCTAGAAATGGCACGTAAGATGAAAGCAGACGGCATGCCTTTCGAAATAATTATCAAATATTCAGGCTTGTCCAAAGACGAAATCGAAAAATTATAAAAAACATTCACAGTCATAAAAATCTTTTTCAACCTTACAAACAATGAATGAAAAGTGTCCAAAATCTTGGTGTGAAAACAATTATATTATAAATAAAATTTCTCAAAAAAAATCGATTTTGGATAATATTGAGGTTACCTTAAAAGATGATTATATAGGTCAGATTTAAGAATTTCGGTCTTAACAAGCTGACATTGCATTCGGACAGCCTCTTGTACTTTAGGAATATCAACGACAGTATCGACAGCCAAGTCCATAAATGCGCAGACAGCCTTCAAACTTATCAAAACCGTAATCTTGTAAATTCAAGAGACTTTTATTTTCATGGTGAGATAATTTCTAAAGAACAAGTATTTGAAGAAATCCCACAAGCAAAGGATTATTATGAAAAATATGAAAAGCGAGAATGATTGAGAAAAAAACGGTTATTGAAAAAATCAGCACCCGTTTTTTATTATCATCAAAAAATCCTATATTTGCAAAACAAAAACATAAGTTCCAAATTAAAAATGATAACCATAGCCAATCCGATATACGACTCAGTATTTAAG
>JAKSUC010000184.1 GCA_024413595.1 Bacteroidales bacterium | reverse complement strand
TTTTATTATGAACAAAAATAGTAGCAACAAGCGTAGCTTGTTGAAAAACCGTTTATGATTGGAATTGCTTATCTCTTTGTTTTGATCCTTTTTTAGATAATCTTTTAGCGCTTACTTTTTTCATTGTTTGAGGTTCTAAATCATCAGGAGCTATCCAAAACTTATTTAGTTTACCAGTTTCATAATATCTAAATAGTTTAGCAATATTCAAACCTAAAAAATATAACATCGTTTCGGTCTTAACTCTTTCCATACCACGACGATTAAATCTAGTTCTTCCATAATCTTGTTTAATAATTCCAAATACACCTTCAACTTGAATACTTCTATTAACTCTTATTTCAATGCCTTTAGGAGATAAAAGGTTATTCCAAGCTTCTAATTTCAAATGTTGAAATTCTTTATTTACTTCAAAAATTTTAAAATCGTCATCTTGGTTATGCATATATCTCTTACAAAAAGATTTAAATGAACAATTATTACATCCATCAATTCTAAAGAAAACAGCATTTGATTTTTTGGGATGTCTATTTTCAATTTTTATTGCTTCACCAATAAGGCCATTTAAGCATGTGATGGTATCATCACTGTTAATAGTGTACGAATCCGGATAAGATCCTGAAACATTACCTTCCCAAGATTGATTTTTCACATAATTTTCAATGTTATTATCTTTTAAGAATTTATAATTTTTCAATACACCATAACCAGCATCAGCGCATACTCTTTTAGGATAAACGTTATAATTTTGATAAAACGCTTCTAAAACAGGTATAAAATCATCATAATCAGTACGAGATTGAGAAATATAATATGAAAATACAATGCCTCTAATAACTAGTGCTTGGACGTTATATGCAGCGTGCATATGTGTACCCAGACCTGCATAGTAGTCAGCTTTAAGAGCCATAGCAGTAGCATCATGATCTGTCTTATAGTAAGATTTTCTATTTTCTCCACATATTTCTTCTTTCGTTTCATATTCAAGAACTTTAGTTAAAATAGAAGTCAAAGCTTTGTAAGTATTGTCAAAATCGGTGAGAATAATTTCATTTTTCTTAGCTTGTAAATTAGTAATAGCTGTAGCAATTGTAGAGCTTCTAATTAACGATTCTGTTTTATTTGAAGAGAGTAAATTATACTTAAATATTAATTCATAAGCTTTTACGGATATTTTTTCATGGAAAGTTGTTGGCTTCCAAACGAACTTATATTTATTACAATTTGCTTCATATTTTGTTCCATCAATAAATGCATCATCAAAATCTATTTCAAATTCTTTTTTTATTTGAAGGCAGACTAAGGAAAATATATCTTTTTCATTAGGGAGTATTACTTTATTAATGAACTTTGAAATAGTTGTATAATCAATTCTAGTTTGTTCCATTAAAGTAATATACCTCAAATCAAATTTACAAGCAGATTCAATTTCTCTTAAGGTATAATTGTCAAAAGCAAAACCAAACAATATAGTTGCGAATAAACGATAATAATTACAATTAGGTCTTCCACCTTTAGTAGATCTGTTTTTTACATATTTAGAAATAATAGAACCAACTCCGGAAGCTTCTAAAAAAAGTAAAAAACGGTCTATTTTTTCTCTTTCCTTCACATCTAACTCGAAGGAAGGTGTTAAAAAGACCTTACTCGTGATAAAATAAGGCATATAAAATATCTCCTGGACAAAGATATTTTATCAAAATGTCTCAATTCATGCGAGTTGAGGCATTTTTTCATTAGAAAAGGACTGTTGTCCAACCTATTTTAAATTTTAGGTTTTTCAACAGCCCCTTTT
>JAKSUC010000183.1 GCA_024413595.1 Bacteroidales bacterium | reverse complement strand
GAGTCTAATTTTCTATGATAATCGTTAAGCATGGCTTTATTGCCTCCTGTGGCGCGATATTCTGATATGCCCATGGGTTGTCCTTTTGAACTTATTACTACGCTATCACCTTGTCCATCTGTTAATAAGCATTGTTCTGGTGATTTTGAAGTTACTAAGTCAAATTCATCTGTTGTGCCATCAGATTTTACAACTACGCCTTTTAATTTACCATTCGCATCTTGATACACTAAATCAAAATCTGAAGTTTCTAATGTATCTCTTATCACTGTGGAAGTTAAAGCAGAATTACCAAGCAACCAAGTTTCTGCAATATATTTTTTTATTGCTTCGGGATCTGCAACATAATCTGGAAGAATTTCATTAACATATTCACCTTCAAGCATTATGTTATCTGTGTTGATTTTGGTGTCAGAAAAATTACATAAAATTTTAGCACCATTCCAACAATCCATTATCATATAAAATGCACCCGACAAAACACCGTTTTGGTTTTGAGTAACTTTTATCATTTCGAAACGAGTGTCGCCATTTTTTGACTCAATGATTTCTCCTTCTTCAAATTCTGTTTTTAGTTCTTGATTTGTGATTTCACGGTCGGGAAATACTTTGCCACATTCATAGTTATGCACTTGTTTTTTGGGAATATATGCTGTACATTCTTCCCAATCTGTTAAACGATTTTTGTCGTTATGACATATTGCTCTAACTTCTGCTACAATTTTATAATCATCTTTGGCTGATTTTAATGTATATCTATTTTCTGTAATTTCGTTTGGTGAATTAAAGTTGCTTGCATTTGCTTCTTTAAATCTAAATTCAAAACTTGTATGTTCTTGATTTGGATCCCATTGAAATCGAAATTCATTGTTTACAACTTTGCAAGTAAAATTTGTTATTGGTGGCGGTAAACTTTTATATTGAAATGTATAAACTTCTGATTTTCCATTGTTTGCAAAGGTTAAAATATTATTTTCGTCAAAAGCTACTACACGCCAAGCATATTTTTGTCCAAGTTTCATATTCACAGAATTTACATTGAATGAATAATCTTTAACTGAACTCGGTAATGTTTCTGTAAATAAAGGTTTTATGCTTTCGGTTATTGTAAATAGTGAAATATTATTGTTGGGTATTTCAAATAATTCAAATCTATAATTAAAAGGTGAGGTTACAACTGAATGTTGATACCATTTAAAATTTATAATATTTGAAACTTGCTCAGTTTCATATAGTTCTTCATTTTTTGGATTTCTTAATTCTGGTGCTTTTATAATTGAAGCATAAAGAGGAAGCGTTGCAACATTTGAAATTTGTTTACCTGTGGTAATATCTATCAAACAGACTTTTAATAAATTATTCCCATCAGGAAGATTTCCAATATGTGAATAATCGTAACCGTTAAAGTTTATATTGTTTTGATTAAAATATTCAGCTAAATCGGAACAGGTGAAATTTACAGATGTTCCACCATCAATATAAAAATGGCGAATATTATTTAATCTTGACGTAAATTTTTTATTACCATTTATTATTGCCATTTGAAATTTAACAGGTTTATTAACAATGGTAATATCCGAAACCACCATTGTTATATTAATCATTGATGGACTAGAATTTGGATATTCTGCTAATTTCAACGAATAACGTCCAGTTCCAGTAAGTATCAAATTAACAGGGTAATTTGTTTGTGCAAATATATTATTTGTAAAAAAATTCAATAAAATACACAATAATAGTATTTTGCCCCCCCGTATAGAGATTTGTTTAGTCGGTAATACATTTGTTTCATTTGAAATAATGGTTATATTGTTTT
>JAKSUC010000182.1 GCA_024413595.1 Bacteroidales bacterium | reverse complement strand
CGATTCTTATTCTGAAGATATATTGGAATATTCCAAACGCAAAAATATCAAATGTATTGGTTATTCCTTGGGCGATGATAAATTTATTAAAAGGATTAAACTTGGACCTCGAGAGTTTCTGTGGATGATACATCATGCTGAAAAAGTCGTGACAAATTCATACCATTGTGTTCTTTTTTCTCTTATTTTTCATAAAAAATTCGTTTTGTACCCGCGTTTCAATGCTGAAGACAGAACAAATGAAAACACTAGGTTTGATCAATTAAATTATTATTTTGATTTATCAGATAAAATACCAAAATCGCTTTTCTTAGATTTTGCATACGATTTTAATATATTTGAAGAAAAGTTAGAACCGCTAAGACGAGATTCGATAGATTATATTGACAAAATTATTAATGATTAGTTCGTTTTTTTATACCAATTTTATTTAAAAAGATTTCCTTTGGAGATAAAAAGTTTTTTTGGTATCCGTATTTTTTTATTTTTCTAATTGGATCTTCTAAATATTCATCATCAAATATTGAATTATTGTTGGTCTGTTCAATTTCATAAAAGCATGGATTATATCTTTTAAGTAAATTAAAGTTGTAATTCTTGAATTTAACACCTGAAATTCTTTTAACAATATTATTGCCTTTTTCTGTATTAGAAATAACACACGAATAGAGATCGCTACTAACTTGCTTAAATTCTGGGCCACGACAATCTGAAATTGTTATATCACTATAACGGTGTTCATTTTTATATTTACATGATTCTTTACAATAAGGACGCGTTATTGAACCACTGAAAAACAAACTATGAAAATGATCATTTCTCATTTTATATACTTTATGATTATTGACTATCTTCACTGAATAAGGATATTTATGAAGTTTGTATTTAACTCTAAAATTGTATTGAATATCATCCATTAGTGATGTATTAATTGATGCTTGAATACAATTTTTTAAAACTAGATCATTGCTAGTACCATGACAAATAAAATCAATTAATAACAAATTATCATAATCCTTTTGCAAATATAGTTTAAGTGCATGAACCTGACAAGGCGTTCCACAAAAAATAACAAATTCATTGTTACTTAATAAACACTTAATTTTTGGAAAAATAACAGAGGCCTGACTTTGAATATACTTTGATTTTTGAAGAGGCCCAATAGATACAATCCCATTTACTATTTTATGTTTTAATATTAGGTTATCTTCCCATGCAGCACCACAAATGTTTATATTTTTCCCATAGATTTTTGAAAAAGCTTTACAGACTTCATAAAAAGCACCACCAGAGGTTGATTTTCTTAAGATTTTTTTATTTCTCGACTGTATAGCTTGAATATTTAATGGGAAATTTTTAGCTTCTTCCTGCCTTAACTCGCAACCATTAACACATTTGTTACAATGAATACAATTGTCTTCATTAACAACAGGCACCAAAAAACCATACTTATCTTTTTTTAATGTTATACATTGTTTAGGACAAATTAAAGAACACAATCCGCAGCCTGAACAATTTTTATTATTTAGTGTTTTTTCCATAAATAAATTATCATATAACTCTTTTAAAATGTGTAGCAAAATATTATAACAATTTTAAAAATTGTTTAATATAAAAATTATATATTTTATTGTTTTCAATTTGTCACCTAACACTTTTCTTGTTATATGAGAATTTGCTTATGCTTCTCTATCAAGAAAAAAGTGAAGCCATATCATTTTATAGACTTCACATATATGACATATTGTTAAATAGTCACTTAATACTTAAATTGCTTTAATATCTTTCTATCTCTTTTTAATAATAGGTAAGCAATCTTCTTTAGCATAGGACAATATTA
>JAKSUC010000181.1 GCA_024413595.1 Bacteroidales bacterium | reverse complement strand
ACAATTACATTTTTCTTCAAGAACGGACAACAAATAAATATTAATTTATAAGAAAAAAAGTTTAAATAAGTAGCTTGGAATTCGGACAAAAATGCTAAAAATGTCCGAATCATAAAGGGTTTAATAGAATTGAAAGTTTTATATACAAACAAAATTTGAGAAAATATTTTCTATTTGTAAATTGCTCAAAATACTTTCTTGATAGCAAAAGCGCCAAAAGTTATAAAAAAAATGTACATTTGGCGTAATTGCGTAAAATCTTCTTGCATTTTTACTGCACAAATTATAAATTATGGATAAGCAAAAGCACCAAAAGTTATAAAAAATATGTACATTTGGCTGATTTGCACGGAGGATGATACTATGATTGTTGGTAGAAAAGAAGAGTTAGATTATCTTAGAAATGCAATAAATGATGATAGATCTAATTTTATTGTCATTTACGGAAGGAGAAGAATTGGAAAGACTTTTTTGGTTAATGAAGCGTTTAATAATAAATTTACCTTCAAAACAGCCGGTCTTGCCCCAAATAAAGAAAACCCTAAATCTTCAAACAAAGTCGCTCAAATTAAACATTTTGTAGATAATTTAAAAAAATACGGAATGAAGATTAACGAGAAAGTTGAAAGCTGGGAAAAAGTTTTTTCGTTATTGGATGATTTTATTCAGAAATCTAAAGACAAAAGGAAAATAGTTTTTCTTGATGAACTAGCGTGGATGGATACACCACAAAGTGGCTTTTTAACTGCTTTTGAATCTTTTTGGAACGATTGGATGAGTGGAAGAAAAGATGTTACATTAATTGTTTGCGCCTCATCATCATCTTGGATTGTAAATAAAGTAATTCATAATAAAGGTGGTTTACATAATAGAGTAACTAAATCGATCAATCTGTCTCCTTTTACACTAAAAGAATGCGAAGAGTATTCGAATTCTTATAACCTAGGTTTAAGCAAAAAACAAATATTAGATAGTTATATGGTTTTTGGTGGAGTCCCTTTATATTGGAGCAAATTCATTCGTGGCAATACTCCAGAAATGAATATTGATCATTTATTTTTTGAAGAAAATGCAGAATTAAAGAATGAATTTGATGACTTATATGATTCTTTATTTAATGAATCTAGAGATTATAAAAAAATAGTAGGAGCACTCGCTTCAAAGAAAAAAGGTTTAACAAGAGATGAAATTTCTAATATTTGTAAAATAGGTTCAAATGGTGATTTTTCTTCAAAATTAGAGAATTTAGAAAATTGTGGCATTATTCGTAGTTATCACTGTTTTGGCAAAAAAAGCCATGATACTTTATATCAATTATTAGATAATTTCACATTATTTTATTTTAATTTCATGGCTTCTAAACCAAACGATGAACGTTATTTTCAAAATATGTCACAAACACCAAAGCTTAATACCTGGAAAGGTCTATCTTTTGAAAGAGTGGTTCTTCAGCATGTTAATGAAATAAAAAAGGCTCTCGGTTTTTATGCAGTAAGCAATGATGTTTGTTCTTGGATAAAAAAGGGAGATAAAAATCGAAATACTAAAGGCAGGCAAATTGATTTAATTATTGCAAGAAAAGATGATGTAATTGACATCATAGAAGATAAATATTCAATATCAGAATATAACTTATCAAAAAATGAAGTTGATGAATGGAAAGAAAGAGCAGATGATTTTGTAAAAGATAATTCAATTAAGTCTGCAATTCATCTTATTCTAGTTACACCATATGGTATAAATGATAAGACGAAACTAAATTTAATAACTAAAGTGTTAACATTAGAAGACTTATTCATATAAATATAAAAAAACTTGCTTTTTTCTCACAAAATAGGGGGTTGCATAATTTCACGATTATGGGTGA
>JAKSUC010000180.1 GCA_024413595.1 Bacteroidales bacterium | reverse complement strand
TTATTTTTATGTATTATCTGTTTTAATTTTGCAGTTTATTCAGAAACAAAAGTCATTTCTGATACGCAAAAAGAATATGTCAAAAATCTTACCATAACAAAAGAAAATATGAATGAATTGCCAGCTAATCTGGAGTCTAAAATCTTTTATAATATTGATGTTTTTATAGAAAATCCTGATGCTGATTATTGTGAAATACGAACATTAGACGAAAAAAATAAATCTCTTGTGTATGAAATTATTCCTGAAAACAACGGACATTTTACAAAAAAGATTTATACCTCTGCAAAATCAAAATTGATGAATATATCAATTACAAACAAAGATAAATCACAAACATTAATAGCGAGTTTTTCATTATCACCTGCAAATCTAAAAGCAGACCCTGTTGTAACGTTTGATAAAAAAACACAATTTTATACAGTGACAATCAATCATACTAATTTTGAAAATGTACCTTCGGAATTAACAGCTGGTTATGTTTATAAGTTCAATGTTAATCTTGAAGAGTTTGATGAAGATGTCTGCTATTTTTTAATTTCCAATAATGATCCATTAAAAAATTATCCTTATACTTTTGTTAAAAATAAAAACAACTCTTTTTTGTGGAGTATGTATTTACCAAAAGATACTAAAAACTTTACTTTACAGATGCAAAAAGATGATTATTCTAACAAACTGCTTGTTGGATATTTTACTCCTTCACAAAAATCAAAGTCTTATAAGTTTAAAAAACCTTCTTCATATCATGAAGCTTTTAAATACAAAACGAACTTAAAAGATGAACGTATTATTTCTTATCTGGAATCTATTGATGCAAGAAAAATGTGTCAAACATCTCCAGATGATGTTCTTGAATTGTGTATAACTAAAATAAACAGTCTTGCTCAAAATGATTTTGAAAAAGTCAAATTGATTCACGATGCTATCTGGTATTTAGTAAGCTACGATATTTTCAATGCTGAAAAAATCGCAAGAGCGGATCAGGATTACATTACAAATCTTAAAACAGGACTATGTGTCTGTGAAGGTTTTGCTTTGCTTTTTATGCATATGTGTAATCTTGCTGATATTGATTGTATTCATGTTTTTGGTGATGGTCGAAGAATGAATTTGTTAAAAAACGACCCACGGTATATAAATCACGCCTGGAATATGGTTCGAATAAATGGTTGCTGGTATTTAACGGATGTTTGCTGGGATTGTTCACATTTTAAAGATGGAGTCCGTGATGATTTTTATTCAACTGATTATTTGTTTAACAAGCCTGTATTTTTTATTACCAGTCATTTTCCTATGTTTAAGGAACTGCAATTATTAAAGCCTGCAATAAATAAAGATTTTTCCGGATACTTTATTTATCCTCAGCAGCAACAATAATCTTTCAGGTTGTAAAAAACGAAGGCTGTCCCTATTGTTCTAGGATTACAATAAAAAAAGACTTTAAGAATTTCAAAGAAATAGATTTGAATATTTGACGAATATAATTTGATGTTGTATATTAAAAACAGGAAATGCCCATTCATTTGGACTTCTCCACTGATGCGATAAAAAGCCGCCAAAGTTTCGAAGAGTGGCGGCTTTTTACTTTAACTACTTCTTATCTTTCTTGTGGTAAGAGAGTATTGCATATATGGCACAAATAATTGACGCAATACAACTTGCTATCAAAATAATTGCTTCTAACATACGCAAAGCCTCCCATTCATTAAAATCAATCTTATTAAAGATTGTTAGTGTTTGGGAGAAGCCGCCTGAACAGGCATTTCCAATAAAATGATTATACTATACAATTGAATTATGGTATAGTCATTATATAGTTATATCATAAAACTTTACCTTTTCACTAATTCCTTTAGTGATGAAATACACAAATCTTCACCAAAGTTCTGCGGATGTTTT
>JAKSUC010000018.1 GCA_024413595.1 Bacteroidales bacterium | reverse complement strand
TTTAATTAGTTGTTTTTGAATCAATTTGAGTTTTAGTTATCTTTTAAGTTATTTGTATCAATTTTCAAGTTAAGTTTAATTAGTTGTTTTTGAATCAATTTGAGTTTTTTAGTTCAATAATTGTAATGTATCAATCTTTTAAGTATCGTTCAATTAGTTTATTGTTATGTATCAATTTATTTAATGTTGTTATGTATCAATTTTTCAAGTTTTGTTAATTAATTTAGTTTGTTTAAAAAAATCAATTTAATTCTAATAATTTGTTTATTTAATTTTTTTTGAGTTAAGCTAAAAATTGAGTTTAGTCTGATTATGTTATTATTTGCAATTCTTTTAATAATAATTCAATCTTATGAAATTTCAATTCTATTAGTAAAATCTTTTCTAATCTCTTTACATTACAAATATACGGAGCATTTAAAAAAAGTTCTACCATTCATTTTGTTCATTTTTATTCATTATCTAATTTATTTTGTAACTCTTTGGTACTCAATAAACCGCATGCTGCAAAAATATCTTCACCACGCGATGCACGAATGGTTGTGATAATGTTTTTGTTCATTAAAATTTCTTGAAATTCTTTTATTCTGATTTCTGAAGATGGTTGAAAATCACTTCCAGGATGGGCATGATATCTAATTAAATTAACACGAGTAGGAATTCCTGCTAATAATTTAGAAAGTTGACGAGCATGAGTAGGAGAGTCGTTAACGTCTTTAATCATAATATATTCTGCAGAAAATCTTCGTTGGTGTCTAAAATCGTATTTTTTTACTAAATCAATAACACCTTCAATTGGATTTGTACGTTCAATAGGCATTAATTCAGAACGTTGTTTAGAAAAAGCATTGTGAACGCTAACTGCTAAATGAACATCTGTTTTGTCTAAAAATTCTTTCATTCCTGATAAAATACCAACTGTTGAAAGAGTTATTCTGTGAGGACTCATAGCAAATCCATAATCGGCAGTTAAAATTTCTAACGCATTTAAAATATTTTCAGTGTTGTCGAGAGGTTCGCCCATACCCATAAAAACTAGATTTGTAAGTTTTTCAAATTCAGGCAAACTTTTAATTTGGTTTAGAATTTCGTTTGTAGAAAGATTTCCTCCAAAACCTTGAAGACCTGTGTTGCAAAATTTACAACTCATTTTGCAACCTGCTTGTGCTGATACACAAAGAGTTGCGCGGTCGTGATCGGGAATATAAGCTGCTTCTACAAATCTGTTGTTACACACCTTATATAAATACTTTTTGGTTCCGTCTACGCTAACTGTTTCTTTTTCAGGTGGGAAAAGTCCGACTATATATTTTTCTTCCAAAATAGATCTTGTTTTTTTGGAAAGATTTGTCATTTGCTCAAATGTGGTGACATTTTTTTTGTATAGCCAATCTGCAATTTGTTTGGCTGTAAACTTTGGCATATTGTTTTCTAACACAATATCTGTTAATTGTGCCAATGTTAATCCAAACAATGGTTGTTTTTCATTCATTTTTATATTGTTTATTTTTTATTGTTTTTTAAATAATAATCTTGAAAACTTTGAGTTTTGTATGCTTCTTCTGCATAAAATTTTAGTATTATTTCATAAACATTAGATTGAAAATATCCATTAAGACGTGTTAAAAATTCTTTTTTGTTGTTAAAGAAAAACATCGATGGAAATATAAAATTATTACCCATTAAAGCTCCTGTTAATTGATGAGGCATTCCTATTCCAGAGCCTACAAAACTACCTCCAAATGCTTTTATTGTATCTTGTGATGCTGCATAAAATTTTATTGGATAAAAATTTTTGTTTATATAATTTGTAATTGTACTATCTTTTAAAACAGAGCGTTCAAAAATATTTCCTGAAATAGAATTTGTTACACCTTCTGGTATAAAATCTATCCAAACGTTTAATAATAACGGTTTTGGATTTTTGTCATATTTTTCAAATGCTTCATCAAAATTTAGCCATTCTATTTTTCCTGTTGTATCATGTTTTTCTTCTTCTTTTATTTTAGAAATTTCATCTTTATAATTATCAGCAAAAGAATACATAAAATCTGTACTAAATTTTTCTAACGAAGCATTTCTGCTAACATCTTCTGCAAAATATACCAAAAGTGGTTCTATATCTTTAGGTTCCATATATCCTGGAATAGGAGCTACATTTGAATCTCGATCAATATAAACTATTGTTGGATATGAAAGACGACCATTTAAAAGTTTGATTGCTAAATTATTAGCTTTACCTTCGTTGATATATTCTTTCCCGCCATAAATTATAGTGTCAGAAGTTTCAGCGTCAAATTTAATAGGATAAAAATTTTTGTTGATATAATTTGCAATATTAGGATTTGCAAATGTTGTGGCGCTCATACGTTTACACCAACCACACCAATCAGTATACACATCTATCAAAAAAGGACGATGTTCTGCACTATCAAGTTTTTCGGCTTCTTCAAATGTTAACCATTTGATAGAGTTATTTTGTTGAGCATTAATTATCAAAGGATAAAATAATGCTATTATTAATGATAAAAATTTGATTTTCATAAAATAATAATTTAAAACTTACAAAATTAACCAAATAAGTAATATTTCAACAATATTAAATAAAAAACGCCGTATTTTACGGCGTTATTTTATACTAATATTTAAATTAAAATTATTTAGCTTTCATAACAATTCTAAATCCTGTAAAAGGATTAGGAAGTTCTGTTAAACCTGGTTCGTCTTCAGCTGCAATTTGCATATAATAACCGAAACTATGCCATGAACCTCCTTTAACTTTTCCATTAGAAGTTAATTCAGCTGCATTTCCTGCCATTTGATATAATCCATATTTATTTGGTTCAAATGCTTTTACTGGTGATAGTGTTGTTTGATAAAGAATATTATTATCAAGAATTTCTATATTGTTAGTTTTAGGATTAATTCTTATATTTTCTTCACCAGCAATTTTAAAATTAGCATTCCATTCACCTTTTTTGTTTCTTAAAAATTTACCATCCCAAGGATAAAGAGAATTTTCAGAACCGCCAGCAGCTGCAATAATCCATTCGCTTTCGGTTGGAAGACGAAATTCTGCATTATTGAATTTTGCTCCATTATAAGCAGCATAAAGTTTTGTTAACCATAAACAAAATGTTTCTGCAGCTTCTTGTGATATATTTACTACAGGATATTCATTCCATTTTGCATCGGTGTGATAAGTTTTTGCTGTAGACTCAAAAGCTTCGCTTATTTGTAACCATCCTTCACCATTAATTTTACATTTTTCGTAAAGATCTTCTAATTTATTGTCTTTTAAGTCTTTTAGAAAAGCTTTGTAGAGACTATTTGTTATTTCAAAAATTGAAATATAAAAATCACCAGCTGAAACATTTTTATCCAAAGTTTTGTAATAAGAATGATTAATATATTTCATTTGAGACTCAACAAGTTTAATATTTGTTGTATTTGCGGTCAAAGATTTGTTGTAATCAATTTTATCGAGTCCTTCTTTTTGACCAAAACATAGTGTTGCACAGCACAATACTATTGTTAATAATAATAATTTTTTATTCATATCAATTAATAATATTAAAATAACTCAAAAGAATTTTTTCTAAATTATAATATAGCAAATATCTTGCAAAAACACAACATTATTTCAACATTTTTTGGAAATAACAAAAATCATTTTAATAAATTAATAATGAATAATTATTTAGCTAATATATCATGATAAAAAATTTATATATTTGCAAAGAAAAAGAATTATAATTTTATTCAAAATGTCTGAAAAAAGATCAAAAGAAACTATCTGTGTTCAATCAGGATGGCAACCAAAAAGTGGAGAACCTAGGGTTTTACCAATTTATCAGAGTACAACATTTAAATATGAAAATACAGCAGCGATGGCCGATTTATTTGACCTTAAAGCTGAAGGATATTTTTATACACGTTTACAAAATCCAACAAATGATGCTGTTGCAGCTAAAATTGCTGATTTAGAAGGTGGCGTGGCTGCAATGTTAACTTCATCTGGGCAAGCAGCTAATTTTTACGCTGTTTTTAATATTTGTGAAGCTGGTGACCATTTTGTAAGTAGTACTAATATTTATGGAGGAACATACAATTTGTTTCTTGTAACTATGAAAAAACTTGGTATTGAATGTACTATGGTTGACTCTGATGCTTCTGAAGAAGAAATTTCTAAAGCATTTAGACCTAATACAAAATGTTTATTTGCTGAAACAATTTCGAATCCAACTTGTCATGTCTTAGATTTTGCAAAATTTTCAAAAATTGCTCATAGTCATGGTGTTCCTTTGATTGTAGATAATACATTCGCTACACCTATAAATTGTCGTCCATTTGAATTTGGTGCTGATATTGTTACACATTCAACAACAAAATATATGGATGGACATGCTTTAACTGTTGGTGGTTGTATTGTTGATAGTGGTAATTTTGATTGGGATAAATATGCTGACAAATATCCTGGTTTAACAGCTCCTGACGAATCTTACCATGGTTTAGCTTATAGCAAAACTTTTGGTAAAAAAGCATTTATTACAAAAGCCACTGTTCAAATAATGAGAGATTTAGGTTCTATTCAAGCTCCTATGAATGCTTTCTTATTAAATATTGGACTTGAAACTCTTCATTTAAGAGTTCCTCGTCATTTTGAAAATGCTTTAAAAGTTGCGGAATTTTTACATAATCATCCAAAAATTGCTTGGATTAATTTTAGTGGTTTAAAAGATAATCCTTATTATGAACTTGCTCAAAAACAATTTGATGGTGGGCGTTCGTGTGGTGTTATGTGTTTTGGCATAAAAGGTGGACGTGAAGAGTCTATTAAATTTATGGATAGTCTTAAATTTATTGCAATTGTAACACACGTTGCTGATGCTCGTTCTTGCGTTTTACATCCAGCAAGTCATACTCATCGTCAACTTTCTGACGAACAATTACTTGAAGCTGGTATCCAACCTGATTTAATCAGATTATCTATTGGTATTGAAAATTGTGATGATATTATTGCTGATATCAAACAAGCTTTAGACAAAATTTAAGATAATTTTTGTTTTTAATAAAAAATTCCAAGTAAGATTTTTACTTGGAATTTTTTTTGTATTTTTGTTTAATCTAATTTTTATTTTAAATATTAGAAAATTACAATAATATTGTTTAATAGGATGTTATAACATAAGTTTCCTTTTGGCAATAAATTTGTATAAATCATAAATTAAGTGTGCAACACCTTATAATAATGAAAAAATCTAAAAACTCATAGTATGAAAAAGTTATTTATTTCAACTGCATTGCTAGCCATGATGTTAGCATTTCCAACATTATCTTTTGCGCAAGATATGTTTGATGTTTTAACAAATTTTATTAACGAAGATCAAAACAATTCATTAATAAGATTACAAGAAGAGATTGGTAAAGCCGAAAAAAATATTTCGCTTGCAGAATCTCAAGACAAGGAAAATTCAAAATTTTTGAATAGTACCAAAAAAGGTAAATTAAAAAAAGGTGAAAAAAAGTCTGCTGAAGCTAAATCTTTAAGAATTAAAGCTACAAAATCTTACGAAAAAGCTTATTCTTCTCTTTTAGATATTTATAAAGACGTTATAGATAATTTAAACTTCTTGTATCCAAGTGATAAAAGTCAAGCTGAATCATATTTAAGCGATGCTGAAAATGAAATTCAAGAAGCTTCTGCTAAATTATCTCCATATTCTAAACTAACTACAAAAAGTCTTGAAACAAAAACATATAGCACTTTAAAAGCTGATATGAAAACTTGCAAAGATAAATTTGAAAATGCTGGTAATCTTTGTTACGAAGCTATTAAATTATATCAAACTCAAAATGAACGTCAAAACCAAGAAGAACAATCTGCTTGGAACAAAGCTTTAAGTACAAATACTATTGATGGTTATAATAATTACATTAATAGATTTCCTAGTGGCAAACATGTTCAAGATGCTCGTAATAGAATTGCTGCTTTAAGCAATGCGGGTAAACAAAAAAGATGTACTTCTTCTAATCCTGATGAAGGTTTAGCTTATAGAATTCAAATTTGTGCTGACAAACGCAGATGGTCTTCTAAAAAATTATCTCGTTTATATAAAGGTAGTTTAGTAATTGATGAACGTCAAAGTGATGGTTATTATAAATATTGGATTGGTTGTTATCGTAGCTACGAAGATGCTCAAAGAGCTGAAGCTGGTATGAATTTAAAACAATCTTTCATTGTTTGTTTCAACGAAGGGGTTCAAATTCATGTTACTGAAGCTCAACAAATTGAAGCAAATTTGATTGACTAATTTTTATAATACATAATTTTAAATCCCATTTTATAAACATGGTTTATAAAATGGGATTTTTTTACAAAATAATATTATTATAATTGTAAAAAAACTGATACTAAATATTTTATCATAATATTTTTATTGTCAATCATCAAAATAATTGCTAATTTTGCAAAACAAAACTCTTAAAAACATGGCAAGAGTAGTTAATCCGATATACGACACCGTATTTAAATACATTATGCAAGACCCACGCGTAGCAAAAGTCTTGATTGGTAATATTTTGAATACAAAAATTGAAGATATTTCAATGAACAATAATGAGTATTCAGCAATTTTGCCAGATGGAAAACATGTATTTAAATTAGATTTTACTGCAACTATTCTTGATAAAAACAATCAAAAGCAATTAATTCATATCGAAGTTCAAAAAGCTCTGGAAAGTGGTGAAATAATGCGTTTTAGAGAATATCTTGGCGCTCTTTATATGGATAAAACAAAATGTGATAAAGAAATAATTTCAACATACAAAGGAAAAACCAAAGAAATTGAACATCCATATCCTATACATTCAATTTATATTTTAGGACACGAACTTGGAGATGGTCTTAAATATTCTGTAATGAAAGGTGAAAACGTATTTTTTGATCAACAAGGAAACGTTATAAATGTACCTGAAAACAACGATTATATTAAAGGTTTAACACATAAAATCACATTTGTGATAGCTCCACTCACAAAAAATAACGTTAAAACACATTTAGACAGATTATTAACTATTTTTTGTGAATGTAATCCAAATAATCCTCAACATGAAATAGAAATAGACGAATATTTTGACGACTCTGAAGATTATAAAATTTTGATGCAAGCACTTCAAAAAGCATCAGGTGATAAACAATTACAAGGTAATTTAAGTTTAGAACAACATGCTTGGAAAAATTTTATTAATCTTGAAAACGAAAACAAAGATTTAAAAGAAATTGTTGGAGAACAACAAAATCAATTGATAGAAAAGGATAATCAATTGATTGAGAAAGATAAAAATTTTGTAAAAACTCTTTATTCTATCGGAAAAACCGAAGAAGAAATTTCTTCTTTAATAAATATTACAATAGAAAAAGTGAAAGAATATTTAAAATAATAAATTTAGTTTATTATTTTAATTATCAGTGTTTTCGGTGCTTTTTATCAAATTATAATAATTACCTTTTTTATCTATAAGTTCTTGATGTGTACCTTGTTCAATAATTTTTCCATGTTCAAGAACATTAATACAATCAGCATTTCTAACAGTAGAAAGTCTGTGTGCGATAACAAAAGTAGTTCGTCCTTGCATTAATTTGTCCATAGCTTGCTGAACCATTAATTCTGTTCTTGTGTTAACCGAAGAAGTTGCTTCGTCAAGAATTATAACTGGAGGATTTGCAACAGTTGCTCTTGCAATAGCCAACAATTGACGTTCTCCTTGACTTAAATGAACACCACCACCAGTTAAAATTGTGTTGTAACCATCTGGTAATCTCTTGATAAAATTATCAGCACCAATCAATTTTGCAGAATTGATACATTCTTCATCGGTGGCATCTAATTTTCCATATCTAATATTGTCAAGAACTGATGCTGTAAAAAGGTGAGTTTCTTGTAAAACCACCGACATACTATGTCTTAAATCAGATTTACAAATTGTATTAATTTCTAAACCGTCATAATAAATTTTACCTTGATTAATATCATAAAAACGATTAATAAGATTTGCAATTGTTGTTTTTCCAGCTCCAGTTCCACCTACAAAAGCAATTTTTTGATGAGGATGTGCTTTTAAATCAATATTATATAAAACTTGAGTGTCGCTTGTATAACTAAAATCAACGTTTTTAAATTCAATACCACCTTCAAGTTTAACTAATTTATTATCAGAAGTTTTCCAAGCCCAAATACCAGTTCTTTTTTCAGTTTCAACAAGAAAACCATCAGAATTTTGTTCTGCATAAACAAGTTTTGTAGTTCCACCATCTTTTTCAGGTTCTTCGTCCATAATTTTAAATACACGTTCTGCACCAGATGAAGCTGTTATTATGTCGTTGATTTGGTGACTTAAACGTGCAATTGGATGTGTAAAACTTTTGTTTAGTGACAAAAAAGCAACCAAAGTTCCTAAACTTAATTCAGACCAGCCACACAATGCTAAAGTTGCTCCAATCACAGCAATTAAAACATAACCTAAATTTCCAAGATTAGCATTCACAGGCATAACTATACTTCCAATTCGTTGTGCATTACAAGCACTTTCGCGGAGTTTTTCGTTAAGAATTTCAAATTTATTTATAGCTTCTTGTTCATGGCAAAAAACTTTTACAACCTTTTGACCAGAAACCATTTCTTCAATATATCCATTCATATTTGCCAAATGTTGCTGTTGATCACGAAAATGAGAACGTGATTTTTTTGTCAATTTTGTTGTTGCAAATGCCATTGTACAAGCTATTACAATTGAAACACCTGTTAATGGAATATTTAATACAATCATACTACAAAATGTAGCTATAATTGTTACTAAAGTTTCAACTACTTCAGGAACAGAACGTCCCACAAGTTGTCGAAGTGTATCAATATCATTTGTAAAAGCAGACATTATTTCGCCTTTACTTTTTTTGTAGAAAAAGTTAAGAGGAAGTGTTTCAATATGTTCAAAAAGCATTTTACGCAATTTTAACAACATTCCTTGCGTAACATTAATCATTATTCTACTATTCAAATATGAACACAACACACCAAAAAATAAAACTATGGCAAGTTTAAAAAGAGCCTGAAATAATGATGAATATTCAGGATTTGCCATTTGAGTTAGTGGAACAATATATTTATCAATAAGTTGTCGTGTAAATAGTGTAGAAGTCAATAATGCGCCCGAAGTAACTAAAATACAAACCATTACAATTAAATACGCGTATTTATAATTTTTAAAAACCATTTTAAAAATTCTTAATAGCGCAGATTTGTTAATTGTATTTTCGCCAGTTTTGGGATGACGTTGATAAAAAGCGTTTCTCATTTTCTAATTTATTTTAGGTTATTTATTCAGGTTTGTCAAAATCAGCACCAGCATTTGCTTGAAGTTCTGCTATTTCTGAATATATTTTGTTGGTTTTCATTAAATTATCGTGAGTATCAAACCCACTTATATTTCCATTTTCAAGAACAAGAATTTTGTTACAATCTTTAATACTTGAAACACGTTGTGCTATAATTAGTTTTGTAACATTTGGAATGTTATTTTTTAAAGCTTCTCTAATTTTTTTGTCGGTAACAGCATCGCAAGCACTTGTACTATCGTCTAAAATAAGAATTTTAGGTTTTTTGAGCAAAGCTCTTGCTATACATAAACGTTGTTTTTGTCCTCCTGAAATATTTGAAGCATTGGTATTTAGCATAGAATTATAACCATCTTGCATATTTAAAATAAATTCATCAGCAGCTGCAAGTTTACAAGCTTTTTGGCATTCTTCAATTGTAGCATCAGATTTTCCCCAGCGTAAATTTTCTAAAATTGTTCCTGCAAATAGAATATTATTCTGTAAAACAACTGCCACATTTGAACGAAGAACAGTTTTATTATATTTTTTTACATTAATTCCGCCAACCAATAGTTCACCACTTGAAACATCATAAAGTCTACTTATTAAGTTTACAAGTGTAGATTTTCCACTTCCATTTCCACCAATAATTCCTATTGTTTCTCCACTTTTAATATCTAGATTAATATTTGATAATGAATTATTTGTACTGCCAGAATATGCAAAATCTACGTTTTTAAAAGAAATACTTCCGTCAGAAATTTCGGTTATACAATCATTATCTTCTTTGATTTCAGGTTTATGATTTAAAACTTCTGTAACACGTTTTCCACTAGCTTGACTCATACTAAGATTAACAAAAACCATACTTAGCATCATCAACGAACCTAAAATACTCATAATATAAGCCAAAAGCGAAGTTAATTGTCCAGTAGTTAATTGTCCAGCAACAATAAATTTAGCTCCCCACCACGAAAGTGCTATAATACAAGCATAAACAATCATATTCATAAAAGGACCGTTTGTTGCCATCAAACTTTCGGCTTTTACATATAATTTGTAGAGAGCAATTGATGTTTTTGAAAATTTTTGATTTTCAAAATCTTCTCTTACAAAGGCTTTTACTTCACGAATTGCAGAAACATTTTCTTCAATGTTTGCATTTAAATCGTCATATTTTTGAAATACTTGTTGAAAAATTTTGCTAACTCTTTTTAATATAAATATTAAAAATCCAGAAAGTAAAGCAAGTGCTATAACGAAAATAATACTCAATTTAGCATTTATAATAAAACACATTATAATACTAAAAATCAATGTGAATGGAGCTTTAACAGTAATTCTCATTAACATTTGAAAAGTGCGTTGAAGATTACTTGTATCGGCAGTCATTCTAGTAACTAAACTTGCAGTAGAAAATTTGTCTATATCGGCAAACGAAAAAGTTTGAATGTTTTTATACATTGCAGATCTTAAATTAAAAGCAAAACCTGTGCTTGCGTATGCCGAATTTCTACCAGCCAAAATTCCGGCTCCTAAACTTAAAAAAGCCATCAAAACCATTAATGCTCCATAGAAATATACATTTTGAATATTTCCAATATTAATACCTTTATCAATTAAAGAAGCTGTAACATAAGGAATTAAAACATCGATTATTACCTCAAAAGAAACAATTATTGGAGTTAAAATTGTAGCTTTTTTGTATTTACCTACAAGAGAAAATAGTGTTTTTAGCATATTTTAGGATTTTTTTGAAATAAACGAAAATAAAGTAGGTAAGTTTCAACAAATCTGAATTTAAAACATGATTTGTTATTTTTTAAGATATTCAGACAATTCAGTTCTAAGTTTTTTTAGAGCAATAGTCATCTGATTTTCAACAGTTTTTTCAGAAATGCCCAATTCCGAAGCAATTTCAGCATTTTTTTTATTTTCAAAACGACTTTTACAAAAAATTTCTTTACATTTAGCAGGCAGATTTTCAACAGCTTTTTTTATATTATCTAACAAATCAGGTTCTGAAAACACATAATTATCATCAAATTGTTGTTGAATTTCAGTAATAGCAAATTTAGCATATTTATCTCTGATTTTTAGATGATTAAGATAATTAATACAAGAATTGGCAGTCCAACGAAATAAATATGCTTTTAAAGAAATATTTACATCAGTATTTTGAGCTTTTTCCCAAAAAGAAACAAACACTTGTTGAACAAGTTCTTCCGAGTCTTCTATAGAACGTAAATATTTTGATGCAAATAATGTAAGCATTCGATAATACTTTTTAAAAAGCATTTCAAAAGCTGATTTATCACCATTTTTTATAAGTTGTAAAATCTCTAAATCGTCCATATTTTAGAATTGAATTCTATGCAAATATACGTTAAACTTTTTTAAGAAATAAATTTTAAATAAAAAACCTATAATTTTTATTAAAAATTCGTTTGAATTATTATATTTGTATCTTGAAATGCAGAAAAACAAATGAGTTATTCTATTGATAGTATAAAACGCGAAATAGCAAATTACATTCAACCTAATGGAGAAATAAGCTCGTCTAAATATGTTGAAATTCAATGTCATGCCCGTAATTTAGGACTTAATGATGATGATTTAAATTCTTTGGTTAGAGCTGTAAAATTAGAAACGCGTTACGGAAATAGTACTTTATTTAATAAAGAAAATAAAGTTAAAAAAAATACTATGTCAAAACAACTTATGATAATTATTTTAGGATTATTTATAACAGTTTTGATTGTTTCGTCTATTTTTATTTTTAATAACACAAACAACACTTCCTCTGATAATTTTTCTCAAAGTCAGTTTATTGGAATGAAAAATAAACCTATTGAGCCTGATGAACTTAAAACAATTTTTGGAGGCATTTTTCAAAATAAAAGTATTCTTATTTCTGTAACTGACATTGTATGTGAAGAAGGAAAATATTTTTTTGTATGTGATATTAAATGTGATTTTATACCCATTAACAAATCTCGTAGAGTTTTTGTTGACTTAGAAAAACGCATTTTTGATTTTTTAACTGTTGACACTTTTACCGACGACATTCAATTTGGAAGAGGTGCTTTACTTAGAACTGGTTCTGGAAAAATTGTTTTAAAATCAGATGATGGTTCTTTTGAATTTATTCAAATGTAATATTATTATGAAAAAAAGAATTTTAAATATTTTGTTATTATCTATATTTTCTACCATAATGTTTTCTTGTAATATGATTAATGGTGGAAGTCAATATGAGATTGATAGTTTGCAAACTTTGTTAGATGAATATATCTTAAGAGATAGTATTAAATCTGCAATGATCGAAAATTATGACAATTCCATATCAAAATTTGGAAATATTCAAGATAGCATCAAAGCTAGAGAATTAGCAATTGATAGTTTGAGAAGTGTTATAAAATATAAAGGATACACAACAAAAGATCAAAGTGCACAACTTAATAAATTAATAAACCAAATAAGATCTTTTATTAGTCAAAATCAAGAAATTGCAACTAAGTTTCAAAATTCAGGCTATAAATCTGCATCTGCTCAACAACTTGTAAATATGATGCTTAATACAATAGAAGCCAAACAAAAAGAATTGGTACAATTACAAGAACAAGTAAATCAATTATCTCAAAAAGTTTCTAATTTACAAGAACAAAACGCAGAATTGACAAATACAATTAGTCAAAAAAATGAAGAATTAACTCAAATTCAAAATGATGCGTCAAAATTGACACTCTCAAATGTTAAAGTAACATTGCCTGACGTGAAAAAAGCTAAGAAAATTAATTCAATACAATTTGATTATAGTATAAACGAAAATAAATATGCAAAAGAAAAATCTGTTACCATATATATTAGAGTATATGACGAAAATGGAAATGTTTTAAATAATTCTGAGTCAGGATTGTTTAATTATCAAGGAAATTCTATTGCATATACTACAAAATCAAAAGTGAGTTACAATGGTCAAAAAGTTTCAGAAACAGTTATTTGGAATACTGATGGAGTAATTTTAACTCCAGGAAAATATTTGGTTTCGTTTTTTGTGAATGGAGCAGAAATAGATCAAACGTATTTTATTTTAAAAAAGTAGCAAGAAAAAATTATGGCAGAACTTGATAATTTAAAAATATTAATAGATCAATATGTTAGAGCAGGAATGACAGAAGCACGTCGTGAAGAATTACGAAAAAAAGCTTCTGAAATGGGTATAAATATTGGTGAATTATTAGTTTTGATTAAAAGTGCCGAAATTGAAATAGCACACGTAACAGGCAAAAAAAATGTAGATTATCCTGAAATTCAAGAACCTGACTATGTTTCTAATAATAGTTCTGGTTTTGTATCAGATAATCAAAGTTCTGGTTTTGTATCAGAAAATCAAGGTTCTGGTTTTGTATCAGAAAATCAAGGTTCAGGATTTGTTGCAGAAAATCAAGGTTCAGGATTTATTGCAGAAAATCAAGGTTCAGGATTTATTGCAGAAAATCAAACTCAGTCAGGAATGACTTTAATGTCAGATATTTCGGCAACTTCGGCAGAAGGAATGTTTTCTGAAGTGAAAAAAATTGACACTTCTGGTGCTATGAGTGACATTTATAGCGCAATGTATTTTGGTCGTAAAAAAGTGATTATTAAGCGTATAAAATCTCAATATAATAATAATTCTCAATATAAAGATTTATTTTACAAAGAATTTGATAATGCTTTTAGTCTAGATCATGCAAATATTGTTCAAGTTTATGGTAAAGGCGAAGACTCAGAAGGTCCATTTTATTATATGGAATATGTTGATGGACGTTCTTTAGCAGAAGTAATAAACATTGAACATCGTCAAGAACCAAATTTTGTTAGAAAAGTTTTAACAGAAATACTTGAAGCATTGAGTTATGTTCACAAAAAACAAATTTTTCATCGAGATTTAAAACCCGAAAATATTCTTATAACATATAAAGGTGATAATGTAAAACTTATAGATTTTGGATTAGCCACTGCTGATGGAATAAAAGACAATTTAAAACAAGCAGGAACACCAAAATATTCAGCACCAGAATTGATTTCAAATGCCAATTCAGCCGATCAACGTTCTGATATTTATTCATTAGGAATGATAATATTAGAATGGTTGGCAGGTGCGCCTGACCGTCGTAAATTGTTAGGAATTAATAATTTAACTTTGCGTCAAATAGCTGAAAAGTCAACCATGATGAAACCTAATGAAAGATATTCATCATGTGACGAAATATTATCATTAATTAAAGTTAACAACCAACCCAAAGTTACAAGTGAAACAGTTCCAAATTGGTTGTCTGCAAAAATTAGAGAATTTGCTTCAGATGGCGTAATAACTAGAAACGAGCGCAAAATGATTGATATTGAAACTCAAAAAAACGGAATTGACGTTAAAGCAGTGGAAGTATTGATTGATCTTGAATTAGAAAAAGCTCGCGAAAAAATGCAATTAGCTGAAAAAATTCGTCGTGAAAATCTTAAAAATGGAGTAGGTTTTTCAGAAAAAAGAACCTCAAATTCTCAAAAAAAAGAAAGTCATTCAGGACGAACATTTTTCATTTTTGTTTTAATTGTTGGAATTTTAGCATTTTTAGCATTTAAAATTAAAGATAAAAATGACTTAGATAATCAAATAAAACAAGAACAAACAGAGCAAATAAATAATTCCGCCGACCAAGTATTCAAAAAAGGAGAATTTGTTTACACAAAAACAGGCTTAAATTTACGACAATTAGCAGCAAAAGATAGTAAAATATTGCTAGAATGTCCCAAAAATACCAAAGTAGAAGTATTAAACGATGGATATTATTGGGTAGAAGTTTTGGTAAATAATAAGCATGGCTATATGGCAAAACAATATCTCTCACATTCAAAACAATAAAATAACAAACTAAACCTACAAAATATGTTGAATTCGCTCAAAAAAATATTTGAAAATAATAATACCAAAGATGTAGAAACTAGTAGTATACAAGGTAGAAAACCATCACAAGAAGATGATTATTTTGTTTCAGACGTAAAATTTGGAAGAAGATTATGTTTTGTTGCAGATGGCGTTGGAGGTCATGGACATGGTGATTTTGCAAGTGCAAAAACCGTAGAAGTTTTTCGTGAAGCATTTAATAATATGTCGGAAAATGATATAGTAGAAGATTTTTTGAAAAATACAGCATTAAGTGCTGCACGACAAGTACTTGCAAAATGTATAGAAGATCCATCATATAAAAATTGTGGTTCAACACTTTCGGGATTTTTAGTAACAAATCATTCTTATTATACCATTAATATCGGCGATAGTCGTGTATATCTTTGGAATAGAGATTGTTTGAGTAGAGAAACTCATGATCATTCTATAGTTCAGCAAATGATAGACAATGGCGAATTAACCGAAGCAGAGGCATTTACACATCCAAGACGAAATATTATGACGTCTGCCATTGGACAAGAACTATCGTTAATGAAAATTGACGTAAATGGTCCTCGTCCTATAGAACATGGTGACATTTTAATGGCTTTTTCTGATGGTGTGCATGATGCGCTTACTGACGAATTAATTTTTAGATTAGTAAAACGTTATGAAAAAACTGACGGACTTGCAGAAGCATTAACCACTTCTGCTTTCAATTCAGGTGGAAAAGATAATATTACAGCAGTTATTTATAGATTTTTAGAATAAAAATAGAAAATTTTATACAAAAAAATGAATAAAACATTATCAATTTTTGTTAATGATGATTATTTAGTGGTAGCAGTTCAACCACTTAAAGATAAATTTTCATTATTGTTTACCAATGATGAAAAAAAATTTCCTTTATATTTTTATATCAATCCTTCAGATAGTTCTATTGATTATGGATTTGATTATAAAATCAATTTTCGCGATAATAAAAATTTATTTGCTGGAGATTTAATGTTAGCATTAAATCAAGGTGGTAAAAAAATACAAATTGGAGGATACGACGAAGATTATATTACACTTTTTAATCCTATAATCAGAGATATACGAGAATTATATAGTAAAGAAATGTCAAAATATGAAGATTTTGATTTTTCTGAAACTACAATTATTGACACTTGCATTATTTTTAGTGAAAATATAACACAAAAAGCTCAAAATGAATTTATTAAATATTGGCAAAACAAAAATTTTAATTTTATAAAAAACGAAAAATTTGATTGTCAATTGTTGAAATATTACGTTTCAAAAAATGGATTATTTTGTCAAAATAGAAAATTTGCAATTTTAGAAGCTTTAGGAATGGATTTAAATATGTCTATCATAAATGTTGATGGGCAAAATATAACCAGAATTGCAAATAAAAAATTTGAAGGTTACGGAATAGATCCTAGAATAAAAGTAATTGCAAAAAAAATTGTTGACGACGTAAATCGTCAAGAAAACATAATTGATCGTGACAATCTAGAAGCCATAAATCGCGAATACATAAGACATTACGACAAAGCATTAAAAATCATTGATTACATTTCAAAAAATAGTGACAAATCAATGATAAGTTTAACAACTTCGTTTGTTATGAACCAAAGCAATAAAATTAAAGTTAATCTATCTGTAGATGAGATTAATAAATTGTCGTATTTGTATTCTCGTCAATTTTCTGCATTTTTCTCTGATAGTTTTTTAGCTTCTCAAAAAATAAAAGCTATTGATTTAGATAAAATTTTTCTTGTTGGTAATTCCTTGGGAAATAATACAGTTCATAACGAATTTATTAATTATGGCGAAGCAAAAATAGAAACTTTTAGTGATGAAATAAGTTTTGTTTTGTCAGAATTTTATCGTGAACAAGTTAATCAAGAAAATTTAGATGAAGAAAGCACTCAATTTATGGTTGGTGCTATGCATCGTCAAGAAACTATTAAACCTGAAACTCCAACACTTCCAACATATTCATCTGTTGATAATTTGCAATTGTCAACATTAAAAAATGGAAACAAAGTTTTATTAAACACATTTGATCCAAATCCAGGAAAAGGTGCTGCAATTCAAGAACTTTTATTTATGGGTGACGGTACTTTTCAAGTTATTAAAAGTACAAGAACATTAAAACCTGGAGATAAATGTCAACCTGTTTCAGATCAATGGAATATTGGTGTACAAATTGATTTCTTTGTAACACGAAATGGACAAAGCTTAGGGCGTTTTAGAACTCGTAAGGTTGTTAAAATTTCAATTATGTAAAATATTATTATGGAAAATGAAAATAATAATAAGGATTTTTTAATTAAATTATTGTTGTTGACTCAACAACGTCTACAACTTGATAATCAAATTGAAAAAATTCTACGCGAACAATTGAATAAAATATTGGATAGTTCTGATACTAATGTACAAACATCTGAAATTCAAAACATTGAACAACAAATTATTCAGTCGGTAGAAAAATCTTCTGAGATTAATAATAATATTTTTGATTTAAATAAAGTTGAAGACAATCAAACTAAAACTGATACACAAGAACCAGATTTTATATTAAATGATAATAATCAAATAGTTGAAAATCAACAAAATGCAATTTTTAATGACACAAATAATCCAATTGTTGAAAATCAACAAAATACAATTGATACAATTCCTGAAAATACAAATAATGAAATAGTTGAAATTCAACAAAATACTTCTGAACCTATTTTAGAAAATAATACAGAAATAGTTGAAAATCAACAAGAACTTTCAGAACCTATTTCCGAAAAAAATACAGAAAAATTTGAAAATCAACAAGATAAAAAGAAAGTATTACCACCCGAATTTAAACAAATTGATAATATTTCGCAATCAACTGATAATGAAGAAAGAAATATTGGTGTAAATTGGATGAGTCGTATAGGTATTATTATTTCTATTATTGGAGTATTATTTTGTATTAAAGGATTAATACATAGAGATTTACTTGGACCATTAGGAAGAATAATATTAGGATATTTGTCTTGTGCTGTGATGATGGTAATAGGCAAAAAAGTAGAAAAAAAACATCCAGTATTATCTCAAGTTTTTAATATAGGTGGAATTTCCTTAGCATACGGTGTAACATGTATTGCACACGGTGTAGATTTATTTAGGTCTGAAATAACGTTAGCAGTTTTATGGGCAATTTCGCTAATTTTAGGAGGTATTGCTTATATAAAAAACAGAAAAATGTTATTTAATTTTTCATTATTAGCATTTTTTGTTTCTCCATTTTGTTCTGGATATTCATTTGATAGCAAAATAAATTTAACAATATTTTGGTTATCTTTGTTATTTATAGTCAATACTTTAATGATAATTGTTTATAAAACAAAAAGTTGGAGTTCTTCTTTGATTGTAGCTTTTACGTCAACGTTATTTGTATTGATCGTAAAATTTTTAGATGGAGCAGATTTACCACATATAATAAATGTTTCATATTTTGGACTTTGTTATATTTTATTCTACATTGGCTATACAGTTTTGTATTTTAAACATAATCCAAATTATAATATAAAATATTTAGTGTTTTCGATTATTAATACTTTAGTATTAGTAGTATTTTCTGCAATTGAGTTTCATTCTAAATTCGAAATATCAACCACTTATGTTATAATTTCAGTATTATTAACATTAGTTTCAGTATATTTTTTACAAAAAAATACTCAAGATAACATACTTTACAAAACACCTTTTTCTATATCTATTGTATTGATAAATGTTGCATTGATAATAACATTATGTGAAAATTATGTAGCTTATTTATTGGCAATTTTTGCATTAGAAATAATAATAACTGCATTATTATCTTCCAAAAATAATAATGATTATTTTAAAAGAATGTCGTTGTCATTGATATTCGTAGGAATAGTAATGTTTTTTATAGTAATGTTTTTAGAATATTCAAGATATGAAACGCCACAACGCTTTTTAAATCAATATTTTATTTGTGGATTTATATTATCAATTACATTATTTTATGTTGGTATAAAATTATTGCCAGAAACTTATCAAAAAATAAATATAATTTTATCATTATCAACATTATATCTTGTTTTGGTTATAGAAATTTTTCATTCAACATACGGATTGGATAACACACCAAATAGTAACGGAGCTTTAATTTGTTGTACATTGTTTACATCAATTTATTTTGCGTTACTTTCTTTTATATCAGAAAAAAATACCTATATTTCACAAATCAAAGATTTTAGTAGATTATCTATATTATTTACAATATTATTTTTCTGTGCAACATGTTTAATCTTGTTAAGTAAATTTAGAGATATAATTTATCTTCAAATACACTGGAAAACATGGCGTTATATTTCATTGATAATTATAGGACTTGTAATAGGATATATTTTTACAATAAGAAACAAAGACATAAAAATTAAATATTTTCCACAAATATGTGATATAATTATTACAATATCAATAGTTTGGATTGTAAGTACCGAAATTGTCAATATTATGGCAATTAATGGAAGTAAAGAAAATTATGGACTTTGGTTAAGTATTTGGTTTGGATTATCAGCGTTAATCTTAATCTTTTTAGGATTAAAATTAGATATGAAACATTTACGCATACTAGGATTTGTTTTGTCAGGAATTACAACCGCTAAATTATTTTTCTATGACATTTGGAATTCAGTTTGGTGGATAAAAGCTATTGTATTTCTAGCAGTTGGACTAATTTTCTTGACGGTATCTCATCTGTATTCACATTTTAAAAAATTAAAATAATTATTATATTAGCGAAAAAAGAATATAAAATGGAGAAAAGTTGGATTTTGCGACCTCAATTTACTGATAATGAAGTTTATGATTTATCTCAACAACTTGGCAAATTAGATTTACATTTAACAAAAATGTTATATGCACGAGGTATAAAAGATTTTGAGAGCGCTAGACTTTTTTTCAGACCGATATTAAATTTAAATGCAGAAACAGTAGAAGAAGCTTGTAATGTTTCAGAAGGAGAATTAGAAAAACTTCATAATCCTTTTTTGATGAACGATATGGACAAAGCTATAAATCGTTTGTCAAAAGCCATTGATCAAGAAGAAAAAATATTAATATATGGTGATTATGATGTAGATGGAACCACTTCTGTAGCTTTGGTTTATTCTTTTTTAAGTGAATTTCATAAAAATATTGATTTTTATATACCAGACAGATATACAGAAGGTTATGGAATTTCTTTCAAAGGAGTTGATTATGCAAAACAAAAAGGTTGTACATTAATTATTGCACTTGATTGTGGTATAAAAGAAGTTGACAAAACTGATTATGCAAATCAAAATAATATTGATATAATAATTTGTGACCATCATACACCAGGAGAAACATTGCCAAAAGCAATTGCTGTTCTTGATGCAAAACGAGTTGACAATACATATCCATTTAATGAATTGTCTGGATGTGGAGTTGGTTTTAAACTATTGCAAGCATTATCTATAACACGTAATATTCCTATCAATAAACTATTACATTATATTGATTTAGTTGCAGTTAGTGTGGCTTCTGATATAGTACCAATAGTTGACGAAAACAGAGTTTTTGCTTATAATGGCTTACAAAAATTAAATATTGATCCATTAATATGTTTTCGTTCTATTATCAAACAATCTGGATTTATACCAAAAACACCTGAAGCTCCAGATTTTTGCATTTGGACAAAACCTGTTGAAATATCAGATGCTTTGTTTTTAATAGGTCCACGAATAAATGCAGCTGGACGTATTCATCAAGGAAAAGATGCAGTTAAGTTGTTGATTTCTAAATCAGAAGAAGAAGCAGATGAATATAGTAAACAAATTAGTGAATATAACGAGGAGCGAAAAGGATTAGACAAAAAAATAACATTGGAAGCTTTAACGATGTTAGGCAAAGATCCTAAAAACAATATAAAAACAACAACAGTAGTATGTGGCAAAAGTTGGCATAAAGGTGTTGTTGGAATTGTAGCATCAAGATTAACAGAAACATACTATCGACCAACAATAGTTTTATCAGAAATTGATGGTAAAATTTCAGGTTCGGCTCGTTCTGTAGGTGATTTTAATTTATACGACGCTATCGATAGTTGTAGACAATATCTTGAAGGTTTTGGTGGACATAGATTTGCTGCTGGTTTAAATTTAAAAGTAGAAAATTTAGAACCATTTAAAGAAGCTTTTGAAAATTATGTAAAAACTCATATTCAACCATATCAAAAAATTCCAAAAATAGAAATAGAACAATATATAGATTTTAACACTATACAAGATAAATTTTATAGAATATTAAAACAATTTGAACCATTTGGACCAGAAAATCCAACTCCAATATTTGCTACAAAAAATGTTTGTGATGTAAATTCAAGAGTTGTTGGCAAAACAGGCGAACACCTAAGATTAGAAATTATGGATCAAGATGGTATTCCAATGGTTGGAATTGCATTTGGAATGGCTGAATATTTTCCTAGAATTCAAGCTGGTGAAAAATTTGATGTTTGTTATACTATTGAAAAAAATACTTTTCGTGATAATTCTTATTATCAATTGATGATAAAAGACATTAAAATGGCAGATAATGGTTAATAAAAAATAATTTTCGAAAATAAAAAAATTAAATCACGCATAAAATAGAGACTATTCTAAATTATTGCTGTCAGAGATAATTGGCAATTAAATTTTAAAAATAAACTAGAAAAAATTACTAATTTTTGAAAATAACCAAACGCTATGGCAAAAATAGCAAATCAGATATATTATAACGTTTTAAGTACTAAATAGAAGTTTGTTAATATATAATATTCTATAAAATTGCTGTTATCAACTTTTTAAATTGCATTTTCAAAATTAATTGTAGCAATATTTTCGTCAATATTAATAGAAATTGTTCTTCCTAAAATTAAAGGGTTATTTTTTGTTCCGTGACCGTTGGGAAAACCATAAATAATAGGAATATTTAAATTGTCAAAGTATTTGTGAATAATTTGATTTAAAGGTAAATCAATACCAACATTATTGTTAATAAAATCACCAACAATAAGACCTTTAATATCGGTAAGTTTTCCTGATTGTTGAAGATTTAATAGCATTCTGTCAATAGAATAATTAGCTTCTCCTGTATCTTCAATAAAAAGAATAGCATCTTTTGTATTTAAGTCAAAAGCAGTTCCGCTTTCGCTATAAATTAAAGAAAGATTACCACCAACTAAACGTCCTGTTGCTTTTCCTAAAATACAATCACTATTTGTATTGATAGTTAATGTTTTATATTTTCCAAAAAGAGCTTCGTTTAATAAAGAATTGCTCTCTTTATCGTTATTAAAACCGCGCAACATTGGACCTAGAATTGTTTCAAACCCTTTATTATTCAAGAATATATGAAAAGCAGTAATATCACTATATCCAATAAACCATTTTGGATTTTTATACATATTATCCCAATTGATAAAAGGCAAAATTTGAGAAGCTCCATAACCTCCACGTGCAAAAAATATTGCTTTAACATTTGGATTATCAATCATTTCTTGCAAACCTTTAATTCTTTCGTCTAAATTACCTGCATATCTTCCATCTTTTAATAATAAATTAGAAGCTCTTAAAACATTTAATCCCCACGATTTAATAATGTTTTCACCTTCTATAATTTCGTCTTCAGAAACATAATTGCTTGATGCACAAATAGCTACATGATCTCCTGAATTTAAATATTGTGGTTGATAATGTTCTGTTACAGGTTTTAAATCTTGAATAATAAAAGTTGGATTATAATTATTAACAATAGTTGTATCAACAATAATTTCGTTAACGATTATATCTTCGTCTTTTTTGCAAGAGGAAAATAAAATGATTGAAGTAAATGTTAAAATAAAAAATTTTTTCACGATGAGAAATATACAATCAAATAAAAATAAAAACCGCTTTATAACAAGCGGTTTTTTATAAAAAAATTATAAAAACGAATTAATTTTATCTATTAAATCATTTTCAGAAATTTTACCAACGTGACGGTCAACAACTTGCCCATCTTTAAAAAATAAAAAATATGGTACATTTCTGATATTAAATTTTGACGCAATATCAGTTGCATCGTCAGCATCAACTTTAGCTACCAAAACTTTACCATCAAATTTGTCTGCGATTTTTTCAATTATAGGTAACATGCTTCGGCATGGACCACACCAAGGCGTCCAAAAATCAACCACTGCAATTTTTGAAGCATTGATATTTTGATCAAAATTTTCATTATTTAGTTGTAAAACAGCCATATATTATTTCGAAATTTCAAGGATTTTTTCACCATATTCGTCAAGAAGTATTGTTAACGAATTGATAGAACCGCTAATTTCATTTAAATCAAGGTTTTCAAGTTCAAGAGTGTCTCTGAAAAGAATAACGTCATTATTGTCTAAAACAAAAGCACCATGAATAATGTCGCGATTTTTTCTTAAAAGTTCTTTGTAAACTTCGCTACTACCATTTTTAAGTTCAAATAATGGTTGTTCAATAATAAGAATTGGATCGGCACATGCAACTATCATGTTTTTAATACCTTCTTCTTCTTTATTGATAATAAAAGTACCATTTTCTTCATTTTCTGAAGAAATTGAATATTCAAGATCAAGTAAATAATTTTTTACTTTTGTAAAATTTGCGTCCATATTTATGTATGTTAATTAGGTTCTTAAAATTATTTTGTCAAATATAAGAAAGTTTTTGAAGTTACGGAGCAAATATTTTCAATTTTTTTCATTTATTTTATTTTTCTAACTTATTATAAAGATAATGACGTGTAACGTAACATTTAAAAAATATTGCAGAAATAATACATGTAATAGTTCCAAAAATATACGAAGCGTCAAAACCTCCAAATTTGTCAGAAATTAATCCGCCAATAAAAATTCCAATACCTAGTCCAACGTCCCATGATGTGAGATATGTTGATGTTGCAGTTCCTCTTCGATTGTTTGGAGCAAGACTCACAAACAATGAATTATACGATGGAAAAATTATTCCAAATCCAATTCCCATTAAACATCCACATGATAAATATGTATACGCACAAAGGATAGGAGAGAAGTTGTTAAATGTTTTGCAAAATGCTAATAATAAGAAACATATCACAACAAAAATTTGTCCGTACGATATGGTTTGAGTTATATATCCTTTGTCTGCTAATTTGCCAGAAAAAATTCTTGCCAAAGCCATTCCACAAGCCATTAACACAAAAAATAAATCGCTATTAACCTCAAAACCACTTTCTTTTGCGTAAAGAATTACATAGTTTGTTGTTATTCCGTAAGGTATTGACATTAAGAGTAATGCAATTGCAGCAGGAATGCCTTTTATTAAAATAAATCTGTCGAGGCTAATTTTTTGTTTATTAAGAATTTTAGGTTTTGGTTTTGTTTTAACGCAAGCTAAAACAATGCAACCTATTAATCCACAAGTTAAACCACATAAAAATACTCCATTATATGAAATAATAGTTCGTCCTAAATATAAACCAACTAGCGGACCAAGTGCCATTGATAAATTATTAGCAAGTCCAAAATAACCAATACCTTCGCCTCTTCTACTAGAAGGTAATACGTCAATTAAAATTGTGTTTAACCCAACAGTAGAAAGACCAAATGATAAACCATGTAAACCTCTTAATACACAGAAAATTAATAAACTTGCAGTTAAATAATATCCGCCAAAAACACAAGAAAAAATAATAAAAGCAATTAAAGCAAGAGGTTTTCTAGAAAATGAGTCCATCAAATATCCAGAAAAAGCTCTCATGCAAAGAGCTGAAATTGTGTAACATGAAATAACAAAACCCATTGTTGTTTTGTCTAATCCAAATTCTTGTTCAAGATAAAAAGGTAAAATTGGCATTTGCAGCCAAAATCCAAATGAGAGCAAAAAATTTGCCGTCAACATTAATATATAGTTGATAGAAAACAATTTATCCTGTTTTTCCATATATCAAAAATTTTTTGCAAAGGTAAAAAATATTGAATATTTGTAGTTTTATTTTTATTATCAAAAAAAAAGGTTGAAAAATAAATTTTCAACCTTTTTTATAAACTATTAACTATAATAAATTATTCACTTTTAGCGCATTGAGCGTTTAAAATTCTCCAACTTTGATCAACAGGATTTTCTATCAGTTTTTCTAAATAATGATATTTAATTCCAAATTTGTTTTTAATAGCTGATATTTGAGCTTTAATTTTTTGTTGTTCTTCGTCAGAAGGAATTTTACCTTTTTCTGCAGTGATAATCAAATTTTTAGAAGTGTTGTCGTATTCAACAAATTCAAAAACTTTAGTTTTATATCCGTTAAGATTAAGAATTAAAGCACGAAGCCCGTCAGTAATAAGTTCAGCTTGACGTTCAAGCAAAATTCCATATTTCAAAATAGGATCAAGTACATTATTTTCAGTAATCTTCATTTGATTTCTAATTTGTTTATGGCAACAAGGAGCAACAATAATAACTTTAGCTTGAGCTTTAATACCCAAATAAATAGCATCGTCAGTTGCAGTGTCACAAGCGTGAAGAGCAATTAAAACGTCAATATTATCAGGTTTAAAATCGTTGATATTGCTTTGAACAAAACTTAGTCCGGAAAAATTAGATTTTTGAGCTAAATTGTTACAAAATTTAACTAAATTGTCTTGAGTTTCAACACCTTGCATTTCCACTTCCATCTCTTTAACATTAGTAAGATAGTCGTAAGTAGCAAAAGTAAGATACCCTTTACCACACCCAGTGTCAACAATTTTAATAGGTTTACAATCTTTAAAACTATCAGAAAGAGTGTCAACAATTTCAACAAATTTTTCCACTTGTTTAAATTTAGCACTCATACTAGGAATAATTTCACCTTTATTGTCAGTAATACCTAAAGATTTGAGATAAACACTATTTTTAGTATCAAGACGACGTTTTTTGCATTCGTCATGACTTCCATCAGCTGCTTGAGAAAAAGTAGGCTTTTTGGTGTAAATTTTAGCAATATGTTTGTTGTTGTATTTTAACTCAACGTCTTCTTTTGTAGTAAATAGATTAATGTCCAAAAAATTGTTTCCTATCATTGCATTTAGCTGTTTTTCAGCCTCTTCAATAGAAAAATTTTTAGTGACGTCGTTTCTATCGTACTTGTAGATAAATTGAAGATTAGGTTGGGATTTTATTTCCACATATTTAACTTCAATTTTGTTCATTTCTTGATTTTCAAGTACTCGTTTAGCGAGGATAAGCTTTACAAAAATTTTTTTGTAAACTGAAGAACTCACTTTGTCGATGAATTCTTTAACTGCATTGTCCATGATATTTTATGAATTGTCTTTTAAATTTTTAGGTTTTTTTTGAAGTAAATGATAAAATCATTTGCTTTTTTTATACATTTGAATAGTACGCAAAAATCAAGCCGTAAGTTTCTATTTTTTGGTAGTTTGTTATAAATTTATTTCCACACAATTTCGGCTCTAAACATTGGTTTATGTTCAGAGTTTTGCATTTCGATATGATAAATATTATCAAAATTTTCAGTTAAAATTTCAATATTTTCGCCATAAAGAATTTCGCTCATAAAATTAATGTCAATAGTTGAAATTTTATGATTAGAAAAATAATTTATATTTATAGTATTCATAGCCAATTCAATATATCTCATACTATAAAGATGTTTATTAATGTCAATATCAGAATAAGCTACAGAATAATAGTTTTTTAAAGCCTTTTCGTTTATTTGAAATCTTAAATGATGATATTTATCTATTTGATTTTCAGGTGTAATCAAATTATTTATGTGAGGTAAAATATCGGTTAAAAAAACAGGACGACGTGTTTCACAATTAATAATTAGCCATTCAGTAGAAACTTGAGCAATAATTTTTTGATTATGTTCAACAAAGAAATCACGTTTACAAGCAAGACGTGAAGTTTCAGTAATTTTTGTAGTAATTTTAATTTCGCTGTTAATTTTTGGCATTTCAATAATATTAAAATGCATTCCAGTAATAACCCAAGTTAAATTTTGTTTGTTAAGAATTTCCATACTAGTCTTAATTTCAATAGCGTGAAGACCAGCAGTATCAAGAACAAAATTTCCTAACGAAGCTATAGATAATAAGCCACTAAAATCTGTGTCATTGTGTTTTACACGATATTCTTTTGAAAAAACTTTAATCATTTTTTTAGTAATTTAATTTTTCTCAAAATTAATAATCTTGTTTATATTTTAAAGAATAACGTTAAAAATTATGAAAATCAATTTTGTGGGATAGTTTTTGTTATTAATTTAAGATTATATAATTAATATATTAACCTAAATAGAAAAATCGCAAATAAATGAGTCAGTATATAAAAATATTATTATCACTAATAATTGTATTTCTATCAATAAATTCTTTTGCACAAAAAAGTAATAAAATTTCGGATTTAGAAAAAAAATTAACCAAAACAACTGATATAAAAAAACAGGCAGCCATTTATATAGAATTAGGACGATTATATTTAGAACAAAAATCCTCAAAATGTGTAACCAGTTGCAATAAAGGAATAGAATTGATTGGAAAGTCAAAATTAAATAGCGAAAAAGCAGATTTATATAATATATTAGGAGTATATTATATGCAAAGCAATCAATACAAAAAAGCAACAAATCCATTTATATCTGAATATCAAATTCGTCAAAACCTTAAAAAGCCAAAAGAATTAGCAGTATCATGTTTAAATTTGGGTATTTGCTATTCCAAACAATCGAAAATACTTGGAGGATATAAAAAATCTAAAAAATATTTAGAAGAATGCTTAGAACTTTGCAAGAAAAATAAATATAAAGATTTACAAGAAAGAGCATTACAATTTTTATCAGATATATCTTACAATGCAGGAAAATATAAAGAAGCTTGCGATTTTTTGATAGAAAATTATAAAAAACAATGTGACTCATTAAAAAAAGATAATGCACTATTGCAAGATACTATTTTAAAAAAGGATGATAAAATTAGCGAAAAAAGTCAAGAATTAATAGAAGTAAGAAATCAATATGCGCAATTAGATACATTTTCAAAAGAACAACAAAAAAATATAGATATATTAAATGCCGAAAAAGCACAACAAGAATTAGAAATTCAAAAACAAGAAAATTGGTTATTAAAATTAGTTTGCGTAATAGGTTGTGGTATAGTAGTGATTTTCTTTTTGTTTTTCTTATATCGACAAAAACGCAAAAACAATAAAATATTGACAGAAAAAAATCAAACCATAGAAAAACAAAATCATGAAATCAAAGATAATTTGTTGATAATTAAACAACAAAATGAAGAAATATCACAAAATTTGAAAATCATTAAACAAAAAAATAGTGACATCACAGATAGTTTAAATTATGCAGGAAAAATACAAGGTTCATTATTAAAAAATTTTGATAAAAGTGCCTGTTTAATGAGTGATTATTTTGTATTTTATTTGCCCAAAGATATAGTGAGTGGTGATTTTTATTGGGGACACAAAATCAATAATAAATTAGTATTTACAGTAGGAGATTGTACAGGCCATAGCGTTCCTGGAGCCTTTATGAGTATGTTGGGAATAGCATTATTAAATCAAATAGTAGCGCAACAGCACACATTAAAAGCATCATCGATTTTAGAACAAATGAGAGCTTTGGTAAAATTATATTTAGGACAAAATGGAGGAGAAGAAGAAACAAAAGATGGCATGGATATGGCATTGTGTGTTTTGGATATGAATACCAAAGAACTAAATTATTCAGGAGCATATAATCCATTATATGTGGTTAGAAATCAAGTATTAACAGCATATAATGCGACAAAATGTCCAGTAGGAATACATGCCAAAGAATTAGATTTTTTGGAAGAAACAATTCAAATACAAGAAGGCGATAGATTATATATGTTTTCAGATGGATATTCAGATCAGTTTGGAGGTCCACGACTAGAAAAATATAAAACATCACGATTTAAAAAATTGTTAGCAGAAACAAGTACATTGCCAATGGCGCGTCAATGTGACAAAATAACAAATACTTATAATGAATGGAAAAAAGAATTTGTTCAGATTGACGATGTATGTGTAGTAGGAATTGAAATTTAATTAAAAAAAAAGTGGCAAAACTATTGATTTTTTGCTTTAGGAACGTTAAATTTGCAATGTAAAACTTTTTCAAAAGAAATTTTTTACATAAAAAATAATATTTCAGACATTTTAATAAAATATGTCCGAAACATCAAAAATCAGTAAAACAACCAAGATTACACGATAATTAAAATGGATAATATTCACATTTCAGGATCACATGACGGTTATTTTGTACCGACAGTAGACTTCAATTATCAAGATGGAGTTTGCGAAATTTCAGGAGAGTCTTTCTTGGAAGAAACAAATGTTTTTTATGCACCTCTAATTGCGTGGATAAAAGAATATACAAAAACAGGATTACCTCTTACATTTAATTGTAAGTTGACATATTTTAATACAAGTTCTACTAAAAGTTTACTTGATATTTTTAAAATTATCAAAAAGTATGAAACTGATGGTGGAAAGGTTACAGTAAATTGGTTTTATGATAATGAAGATCTTGATTTGGAAGAAGCAATTCAAGACTATATTACCGATACTGGTTTAAAAATAAATATGAAAACTTTTTAAGTTTTTTGTTTAATACATAACAATAATTGCTTATCAAATATTAGATTTGGAAGTTGTTATTGTTATGTATTATTTTTTTAATAATGTTTAAAATTTTTATCAAAAATTATAAACGACCCTCCAATGTTAAATAATATACAAAAAGAATGAATTTTTGTATTACTAACTTTTGAATAATTAATTATTCCATATTCTAAACATAAGTCGGCTAATAATCTAACAGAACCAACACCAATTTCACTGCCAGCTTGTAATAAAGGTCCAAAATTTACTTTTCTGTAATAATTTTTAGTTTCATAATTATAATTTATTTGGTCGATTTTGATATTGTTACTAGCTGCAAACGACAAAAATGCGCCACCTCCAACATAAATAGGAATATCAGGAAAATATAATCTAATAGAAGGTTTTAGTTCAAAAACATCTAAATCACTTTCAAATTTTTTACCTGATATTTTATATTTTTCGCCTTTAGATGTGTATGAAACGCTACCATAAATTCGTAAAAAATCATATAAATAATTAGTTCCAAAACCTAAACATGTATTAATTCCAGGTTTAAAATTTAAAGAAGATAATTTTGAATATTTTGAATTGTGAGAAAAATTGCATGAAATACCAGATAAAATTTCAAAATATCTTGTTTGAGAAAATGCACTATTACAATTAATCAAAACAACCAAAATTATAATAATAAACCAGTTTTTTTGCATAATTTTACAACTTCGTAAGCTTGTTTAACATCATGAACTCTCAAAATATCAGCACCTTTTATAACAGAAATTGTATTTAAAATAGAGGTACCGTTTAAAGAATTTTCAGGTGAAGTTTCAAGAAATTTATATATCATAGATTTACGAGAAATACCAACTAAAATTGGACATTCAAGAATTTTAAATTCAGACAAATTATTTAATAATTCGTAATTTTGATCTATAGTTTTTGAAAAGCCGAACCCTGGATCAATTATAATATCATTTACACCGAGATTTTTTAAGTGATTAATTTTATCAGAAAAATATTCAATGATGTCTTTTATAAAATTATTATAATTGATAAATTTGTTCATATTTTGAGGATTTCCTTGCATGTGCATTGCTATATATGGAATTTTTAAATTAGCAATGGTATTAAACATTTCGTTATCAAGTTGTCCTGCTGAAATATCATTAATTAATGAAGCGCCATATTCTTCAACTGAAATTTTAGCAACTTTGCTTCTATAAGTATCAATAGAAATTAAAGCGTTTGGAAATTCTTTAGAAATGATATTTAAAGCAAATTTTATACGGCAAATTTCATCATCTTCAGAAACAAAATCACATCCAGGCCGAGTGCTATAAGCCCCGATGTCAATAAAATTCGCTCCGTCAGAAATCATTTGACTAACTCGAGAAATAATTTCTTTTTCTGAATTACATCTACTATTTTGAAAAAAAGAGTCAGGCGTAATATTGACTATTCCCATAATTTTAGGGACAGAAAAATCAATAATCTGTCCCTTACAATTAATGCTTTTTTTTTGAGCAATGATGTTCATTTAAAAATAATTATTTTTCATCAGGATTATAAACTTCGTGAATATCATCAACACGTTTACCGTTTTTATATCCAACAATAAACACTCCAGTGTCAATACCATTTTCTTTTACAGTGGCATCTATTTTTTGTTTAGCAGCAAGAGCTTCTTCGTAAGTTTTAAAAAATCCAACAGAATATTTATAAACACCATTTTCTAATTCGTTATTTAAATTTTCTGTAGAAGGATAAATTTTACGAAGAGTTTCAATAGACAAAGGATTATTGTCGGCAGCAATTTGAACTTTAAAAACAATTTTATCGTTAGAAACTGGTTTTTGTTCAATAGGTTTTGCTTCAACAGATTTTGAAGTTTCTTCTTTTTTGTCGTACCAACCTAAAATAGTAGCGTATGCTTCAATTTGATTAGCAATAGCATCATTTTGAAGACTATTAGCAGCTTCTTTAACTCTTAAAATTTGTAACTGAGTAACTTTTTTTCCAGTTGGTGTAGTTTTTAATTTATCGATAGAATTATTGTAAAATCTTTCAGCATCATCAATATGAGCTTCAGCTGCTGTTTTTTTAGAATTATCAGTTACAGAAGTTAGTAATTGTTGCAAATTATCGTAATAAACGCTATAAAAAGTTTTGTTAGCTTTTTCATAATTAGAATAAGCGCTATTTTTTTGAGTAGTGATAGAGTTTTCTAAAACGTCAATTTCTTTTTGCGTTTTTTTAGCTTTACTCTTTTTTTGTTTTGAAGCTTGAGCTTTTAGTTTATCAACTTGATCTTGTTTAGTTTTTAAAGATTCCATTGTAACGTCGCCTTTTGCTTTTTGAGTTTCGGCTATTTCGATAGAAGCTAATTGATCTTCGTCAAGATTTTTCTTTATTTCTTCTGACGGATTTATGTTTTGAGCTAAACATGTTAACCCAAAAAATGAGATAATTGCGCTAATAATTATTTTTTTCATTTTTCTTACATTTTAGTTTTTGTGATACTTATGGTTTATATATCAATAATAGTGCAATTTTAAAAATTTTCAAGCAAAAGTTAAAAAATTAATTGTTAATTGATAATAAATTTTGTAATAAAAAAAACGTTCTATTCGTTGGAATAGAACGTTTTATAATAAAAAAATAAATATTATTTACTGCAAAGCATAACAATTAATGAAATAACCGCGATAATAGCAACAATAAATAATATAATTTTCATTGCGCTATAAGGACGTTCGCCTTTAACCTTACCACTTTGACCATTAATCATAAAACGATACACTTTATTATTGTATCGATATGCACTAAGCCAAACAGGTAATAAAATGTGCTTGTATGTTATGTCGTTATATTGAGTTTGTTTTGTAGAAATTTCTTGTTTATCACCACCAATGTCTTCTCTAATAGATTGATCTATTGTAGATTGCATTTTTTCTTGTGCATTTTCAAAACCTTGTTTTAAATCAACGCTGTAAGTTTCTGTTTTAAAACCAGTTAAAAAACTTTCGTTGTAAGGAACAAGATCTTGTAAATTCCAAGGTTCAAGTGATTCAAGATATTCTTTTGGAAGAGAATTTGTACCTGTAACAAAAATGTCATCAAAAACATTTTGAACTCTACCGCTGGCACGATACCAATTTGTATGAACAACTTCTCGGGTTTGAGTTTGACCTTGACTATCTTTATAAGTTTCAGTAGTTGTGTAATTTTCACCTCTTCTACCAGTATAGAAAGTGTCAGTTTTGGCGTCGTAAGTCCAGAATGGAAGATAAGTACCAGAAAGACCTTGGTCTTGAGCAGCTAATTTAGTTAAATCGCTAGGAGCAAACCAAAGACTCTTCATCCAATTTTCAAATTTTTCTTTACCTTGAGATTTTTTTACAGCAAAAGGTAAAATAGCTTTAGGTTTAATAACTTTAGCAGTTGATTTAGAGTCAACGGCAATAGGACTACCGCAAAAATCACATTTAGAAGAAATAACATTAGAGTCGAAAGTTGTTTCAGCGCCACAACATTTACATTTAACAGTATGCACTTCTTCAAGTTGGTCGTCAGAAATATTTTCAAGAGCTTTTAAAAAATCATTTTCTTTAACAGCTTCTTCTTTTTCTTTTTCGTCGATTACAATTTCGTTTTCTGCACCACAAAATTCACATTTTAAATTTAAAGTACCTGGTGCAAAAGTTAATTTAGCTCCGCAATTTTTGCAGATAATCATATTTTGATTGTCAGCAGATATTTGAGGAGGTTGTTCAGGATTAAATTCCATATAATTAAATTAATATAAAAAGATTAGAAAAAATAGAAAAAGTCTTGCATAAAAATATTATGCAAGACTAAAATTATAAATAATTCATTATTATCAAATTACATAGCAGGAGGTGGAGGAGGAGGAACAGCACCAAATACAGAAGATAATTCAGCAACTGTACCTGCAGCAGCCCAAGAAGCCATACCTTGTTTCCACACCAAAGTTTGTTGATTAAATTGACCTTGAGCAGCCATTTGTTGTAAAGTTTGCAATGGGAATGGACCTTGTTGTTGACCATTTACAGCAATATAATATTGAGCAGCCATTGGTGGAGGAGGGGGAGCAGCTTGAAAACCTTGGTTATAACCTTGGTTCATTTGCTGATTCATCATTTGCTGTTGTTGCATTTGTTGTTGTTGCATCATGTTGTTCATCATCATCATGCCCACCATACCTTCCATACCGCCACCTTGTCCAGGATTTGAAGCTGCAGCTTTCATAGCATCTGCAGTTGACATTTGGCTATATTTATTCATGTCACCAATCATATTCATTCCAGTACCTTCGTCAAGTTTTGCTTGAAGATTTTCTGGTAATGTTATACTTGAAATCAAGAATTTTGTGAAAGTTAAACCGTATTGATTATCTTGATTAATTTTAGATTCACATGTTTTGCTTAAATTGCTGTAGTTTTGAGCTAAGTCAAGTAATGAAATTTGACTTTCGCCAATTGTTGAAATAATATTTGTAATAATAATACTACGTAATTCTTCAGCAATATCTTCTGTAACAAATTTTAAGGAATTAGCACATAAAGAAGTTACAAATTTAGCAGCATCGGTAACTTGCATTGAATAAGTACCAAAACCACGAAGAGTAACACGTCCAAAATCCTGATCTCTAATATAGAAAGGACTAGGAGTACCCCATTTTTGAGCTTGGAATATTGTTGTATTAATAAAGAAAATTTCACATTTAAAAGGACTATCAAATCCATATTTCCAACTTTTTAGAGTGGTCAAAACTGGCATATTTTGAGTTGTTAATGTGTAATGACCAGGTTGAAAAATATCACCTATTTCACCTTCGTTAAAAAATACAGCAACTTGTCCTTCGTTAACAGTTAATTGAGCTCCGTTTTTAATAGCGCTATCTTTACGTTGGAAGCGCATCATAATTGTGTCTTTGTCAAAAATAGGCATGTAGACGTTGTCTATCAATTCGCCTTTGATAATTTCTTTCGCTTTGTCAAATAATCCCATGTTTTTATCTTTAAGGTTTATTAATTGATAATTATTTTACTTGTTTTTATGGTTTCAATTTTATTTTTTGAAATCCTTTTTATTTGTTGCTAAAGGTAGTGAAAAATGAAATATTAGTCAAGAAAAAAATTGATTTATTTTAATATTTTTTTTATTTGATTTATTATCAGTTGTTTATTTTGAAATAATTTTGTTTTTTTATGCTTAAAATCTTTTTTATTTAAAAAATTGCTTTTGTGGTTCAATTTTCGTTATTTTGAAAAAAAAACTTTGATATTATGAGTACAGAAAATCGCGGATTTAAATATTTGTTTAAGAATTTCTTTTGGGACATGATTTTAATGATTGTCTTAATTTTGAATTTCTTATGGATTTTTTTTGATTGGATTTTTTCTATACCCTGGTGTCAATCTTTGTTTTTAGAAAATACACCATCTTTTTATAATTTTTATTATCCTATAAATCAGAATTTTAATTTTTATGATTTAATATTTGTTGCAATTTATTTGTCAGATTTAATTGTTGGTTGGGTAATTTCTATAAAGCGTAAGAAAAAACATTGGCTTGATTATCCAATATCGCATTGGTATGATATTTTAGGGTGTATTCCGTCTGGTTCTTTGTTGATATTTAGATTGTTGAGAGTATTTTCGATATTTGTTCGTCTTGACAAGATGAAAGTTGTAGATCTTCAAAAAATTTATTTGGTAAAAAAAATAATCAAGATATTTAATATTATTATAGAAGAAGTTTCTGATAGAGTAGTAGTAAATGTATTGCATGGCATTAGAAATGATTTTTCAGAAGGACGTCCAATATCAAAGTCTATAATGTCGGATATTGTAGAGCCACAAAAAAATAAAGTAATTGATTTGTTTTTTAATCGTTTTACAGATATTTCAAGTGAAACATATTTAAAATATAAGGACGATTTAAAACAATATATTTCATTAAAAGCAAAAGATGCAGTAAATAATAATAAAGAGATTTCAAAATTAACTTCTATGCCCGTTATAGGACATTCTATAAAGTCAACATTAGAAAAATCAATTTCACAAACTGCATTTGATACAATAAATGGAGTTATTCAAGATGTTGTTTCTCTAAATGGAACAATGGTTTTGAAAGATATAACAAATAAAGTTGTAGATTCTGTTTTTCAAGATTTACAAGATGATTTTGGTGATATTGTAAAAAATATAGTTGTTTCGTCGTTAGATTTAATTGAGAAAGAAACCAAGGTTAAACAATGGAGAATAGATGAAATTAATGATGATATATTGCGACTTGAAGCTAAAAATAATCCTGAAAAATATGATGAATATATTCAGTATTTAAAACAAAAACGAACTGAAATATTATATAGTAAAGTGATTGAAAATGAAATAGAATAGTAATTTTATTTTTTTAAGAAATTAAGAACATTTCCAATTGTATCGTTTGAAATAAATTTGATGTTAGATTCAGCCACAGCAAAACGTTCTTTAAGTTTGTCTGACAATTGTTCTGGTGTAATGTCAGAAACAATTCCACCATATTCAGAATATGAAATTTCGCCACGTTCTTCAGAAACAATAATAACCAAGCTATCAGAAACTTCGCTAATACCAATACCGCTACGATGACGTAATCCAATTTTTTTTGGTAAATCCATATTGTCAGAAACAGGTAATACACATTTTGCAGCTACAATTCTTCCTTTTATAATAATAACAGCTCCATCGTGAAGAGGTGCATTTTTAAAAAAGATAGCGTCTAAAATTCTGGCACTTACATTTGAGTCTAAACGTTCTCCTGTTTCTATTATAGAAGATAAATCAGAATGTGATGGTAAAACAATTAATGCTCCAATTTTATTTTTGGCAAATTTTTCACATGCTTTAACTATTTCAGGAATGTTTAAATTGTCAGGAGTTTCTTTTAATACTTTATGAAAAATACGTTCTAATGAAAAAAATTTGGTTATTCTAGAATTATTACCGATTTCTAATAAGAATTTGCGAATTTCGGGGTGAAAAACTACAACTAATGCTAAAAGACCTACGCTTGCAACATTGTTCATTATTGTAGATAATAAACTCATATTTAATGCTCTTACAACCATCCAAATAATGTAGATGATAAAAACACCAAATATTAAATTCATTGCAGTACTGCCTTTAAATCTTTTGTAAACAAAATATAATAAATATGCAGTAAGCAAAATGTCTATTAAATCAACAAATCCGAAATCGAAAAAACTCATTTTAAAATATATAAAAAAACAAGTAGAAAGATACTATGTGTATCGGACTACTTGTTTTTAATTTTAATTATTAATTATCCATATTAAAATCTCTATAATTCCATTTGTCTTTGATTGTTCCTTTTTCTAAAAGGAAAATACCCGGATTGGCACGAACAATGGTTTTTAGAGTTATGTCATCAGAATTAAAAAATTGAATGCTGGTTTGATATTTATCTTTTATTTGATTAATAGCATCTAAATTGCTAGAAGTTAAAGCAGCAACGTTACATCCTTTTCTTTTAGCATAATTTTCAATGTCTTTAAGCATTAGAAGCCCATCTTCATCAGCTTTTTCTAATTTGTGCATAACAACAAAATAGATAGGTTTTTCTTCTTCTAAAATCATTGGAGCGTAATCGTAGTTAGTTTCATCACCAGGAACAATCATTGTAAAATCGTGAATAGGAGGTATATAACCTTTTTCTATAACTTTATCTTTTCTATCAACAAAAGTCCAAGGTGCTTCAGGATAATTATCCATAGTAAATTCTTTTTCTTCACCCGTTTCAGTGTTTTTCATAATAAAGATATGTTCTATTACTTCACGAGGAGCATCTGGAGGAAATTCCATTAATTCAGGAATATAATTTCCAATTTTGTATGGACGATAATCTATAATTGGTAAATGACGTAGTGTAAAATGTTCAAAACCAATAACTAAACAGAAAAATACAACAGCAATTGCTCTTTCAACATTATCAGATAATGGATTTTCTAAACGTTTACGAGTTGTAAAAATAAAAATAGCTAAAGCTAATAAAATCACGTCTTTCCAGAAAGTTTGCCAATTTGTAAGTTTTATAGCGTCGCCAAAACAACCACAATCTTGAACTGCATCATAAAAAGCAATATAGAAAGTTATTGGCGTAAAAACTATCATTAAAAAAAGTAAAATCCAAGCAGCAATTTTAACTCGTAAATGAAAAATCAACATTATACCAGCAGTTAATTCTAAAGCAGGTAAAATTATAGCCATTGGCATTGTGTAATCAACCATCCATGGCATATTGAATACATAAATAAAATAATCGCCAATTTTGTATGATAAACCAGTTGGGTCAACGGCTTTTACAAAACCAGAATAGCAGAATATTACTCCAACAAAAATTCTACATAAAAATATTAAAATTGAGCTTAATTTATTGGTTGGTTTTAAATTTATTGTGTTTTCCATAATTCAAATTATTTTGTATCATTATTATTATCAATTTCACCTAATTTAATTAAATTAAACACAGAATAATTAATAATGTCAAAATATCCAGCATCTATTCCTTCCGAAACAGAAGTTTTGCCATCATTATTTTCAATTTGTTTTATTCTGTAAATTTTCATTAAAATTAAATCAGTAATACTACTAATACGCATAGAACGCCATGCTTCGCCATAATCGTGATTTTTTTTCATCATAAGGTTTTTTGCTTGTTCAGCATATTTGTTATAGTATTCTACTGCAATTTCAGCAGTTATGTCGGCAGTGTCGGCAAATCCTTTTTCAAGTTGAATTAGTCCCATTATTGAATAATTTATCATTCCAATAAATTCAGGAACAACCCCTTCGTCTATCATTGAAGTTTTGTTGATTTCTAATCCTCTAATACGATTTGCTTTAATAAAAATTTGATCTGTTATAGATTCAGGACGCATAATTCGCCATGCTGTTCCATAATCAGATGCTTTTTTCTTAAATAAATCTCTACATTTATTTATTACTTTATCAAATTGTAAATCTGTTGTCATTATTATATTTAATTATAAAACAAAAATAAAGATTTTATTGTTGATTAGATTTTTCTTTATTTTTCCAAATAAAAAACATTATAGTTAAAGCTAAAGTGCATGCAGCTCCTAAAATATAACTTGCAGAGTGATTGAGATTTAAACATTCTGGAGCTAAAAATAGGTATGTAAAACAAACCATAGTCATAAAAATAGCTGGAATGAAAGTAATTATCCACAATTTATTAGTTTTAACAAGAAAAATGGTAACAGCCCACAAAGTTAAAACAGCTAAAGTTTGGTTACACCATGCAAAATAACGCCAAATTAAGTTAAATCCTTCATTGTCTGCCAAACTATAAATAATAATTGCGGCAGTTGCAATAAATAAAGGCACAGCAATTAATAAACGATTAGCAATACTTTTTTGATCTTTGTTAAAAATATCAGCCATAATTAATCTACAAGAACGTAATGCAGTATCACCAGACGTGATAGGAGCAAAAACAACTCCTAATAAAGCTAAAATTGCTCCAATTCTACCTAACCAAGTGGTAGTGATAAAGTTAACAATTGTAGCAGCGTTGCTTTCTTCGTAACCTTTTTCTTGGTAATACCAAATAGCAGCTGCAGCCCAAATTAAAGCCATAATTCCTTCTAAAATCATGGAACCATAAAAAACACGACGACCTAAATTTTCATTTTTTAAGCATCGAGCCATTAATGGACTTTGAGTAGCATGAAAACCTGATATGGCACCGCAAGCAATTGTTATACACATAATTGGGAAAATAGGAAGATTTTCTGCATCAGGGTGTGTATTTTGAATACCTTCGGTTATTTCTGGTATGTGATATTGTCCTGTAAATAACATAATTAATATTCCAACTGCCATAAAAATCAATGCAATAGCAAAAATTGGATATATTTTTCCAATTATTTTGTCAATAGGAAGTAATGTTGCTATTATGTAATAGATAAAGATAATAATAATCCAAAAATTAGCATTAAAAACTTCAGGAGTGATACTATTTAAAATACCAGCTGGACCAGAAACAAATACTGCTGCTACCATAACCATTAGTATTACGGTAAAAATTCTCATACATTTTTTTGTTGTATCTCCAAGATAACGACCAATAATTTCAGGTAAATTTTCGCCGTCATGTCTTAGCGATAACATTCCACTTGTATAATCGTGAACTGCTCCAATAAAAATACAACCTAAAACAATCCAAATATAAGCGGAAGTTCCAAATTTTGCACCTAATACAGCTCCAAAAATAGGACCTAATCCTGCAATGTTTAAAAACTGTATCATGAATATTTTCCAAGTTGGCATTGGAATATAATCAACGCCATCATTTTTTTTGTAAGCTGGTGTTTGGGAGTTTGAGTCGGGTTTTATTATTTTTTCAACCACTTTACCATAAAACACATAGCCCAAAACTAATAATAATAATGCTATACTAAATGTTATCATTTTTTTTAGTGTTTTGTTAATTGCAAATTTAAAAAACTATCTTTAAAATAAGATGCTTTATTATAGCTTTTTTTTAATATTTTTATTGACAATTAATATTATGTTACAAAGGTTAGAATAAAAATATGCTGAAAATGTATTGTTTTAAATATGTTTATTGTTAAAAAATTATTTAGTAAAAAAATATTTGTTTATTATTTGTTAATTTAATAACATTGCAAACAATATTTCTAAACAATTTAAATTAACATTTATGAAAAGATTTTATGTATTAGTTGCTATAGTTGCATTTTTGATCACATTTTCAGCATGTTCAAAAGAAGAAGATGATATAAAACCCAATACTGAAAATGACAGTAAAAATCAGAGTAATAATAATCAAAATTCTAATAATCAATCTAATCTTAGTGATTATTCTCCTTTAAAAACTTATATTACTAATCCAAATTTTAAATTAGGTTGCGCAATTTCAGCAAATGGATTTTTAACCAACAATACTATTTTTAATCTCTGTACCGAAAATTTTACAGAAATAGTTGCAGACAACGATATGAAATATTCTTCATGCGTAAAAAACAATGGTTCAATGGATTTTTCAACAGTAGAAAAGTTTGTTGAAAAAGCTAAGCAAAATGGAATTGGAATTTATGGACATACACTATGTTGGCATTCTCAACAAAATATAAATTATTTAAAATCAATTTTAGAAGATAAAACCCGTCCAGTAGAAGGAGGAAAACCAGCTCATGAGGTTACAGAAGAACGTAGATGTATTAAAATATCATCAGCCGACATGATAAAAGAGCCTTGGGAAACTCAATTTTGGATTGTTATTGACAAAAACAAATCATTTAAAACAGGAGATTCTTACGAATTTTCTGCTTCGATTCGTGCAGATATTGAGGCAACTATAGGAACACAATCTCACACAACACCAGGTGAATATAAACATTATGTTGGAGTTGGTTCGCTTCCTTTTAAAACAACTTGGGATACTTATATATTCAAAGGAAATTTTACTTCAGAACAAGAAGGTTGTTATTCTATAGCATTTGATCTTAATGATTATGACAAAGCTAATATTTATTATTTTGATGATATTAGTTTTAAAATTAATGGTGTTGAAATGATAACAAATGGCGATTGTGAAAATGAAGATAATACATGTTTTGTTTCAAAAGAAAAAAATGGTAATCTAGAAAATTCTAAAATAATAAATAGTTTAACCTATATACATCCAGGTGATGTTGAAACTATTCCTTTAACCAAACAAGAAGTTTATGATACAGTTTATTATGCACTTAGCACATGGATTGAAGGTATGATGAAAGCGTGTGATGGTTATGTTTTGGCGTGGGATGTTGTAAACGAAGCACTTTCAGGAGCCGATAAAAATGGAGATGGAAAATATGATCTTCAATCAAAAAATAATGTTTCAGCCGACGAAGCACAACAAAATTTTTATTGGACAGATTATCTAGGAGAAAATTTTGTTAGAGATGCAGTTGCTTTAGCTCGTAAACATGGAGCAAAATATGGTGCTGAAAATCTTAAACTATTTATTAATGATTATAATTTAGAGTCTACATGGGACGATAATCAGAAACTAAAAAGTTTGATAAAATGGATAGAACAATGGGAGTCGGATGGAATAACCAAAATTGATGGTATTGGAACACAAATGCACATAAATTATTATGCAGATCCACAAAGTCAGAAATCCACAGAAGAACATGTTGTTGAAATGTTTAAATTAATGGCAAGTTCAGGCAAACTTTGTAGAATTTCAGAACTTGACATGGGATATGTTGATGGAGTACAATTTCAAGGAAATAATCTTAAAAATTCACAAATGACAGTTTCAAAACACAAGCAAATGGCTGACTTTTATAAATTTATAGTATCAAAATATTTAGAAATAATTCCCGTTGAACAACAATATGGAATATGTCATTGGTGTCCTACCGATAGTCCAGAAAATTCAAGTTGGCGTGGAGGAGAGCCTGTTGGATTGTGGACCGAAACATTTGCTCGAAAACAACAATTTGCAGGTTTTGCAGAAGGGCTAAAATCTAATAATCAATAATTTAATTGATGATTGAATACAATTTATTGTGTTCAATCATCAGTTTTTTTGTGCTATTTGTAAATAATCATGAAAAAATTATATTTATTTATTATATTATTATTGTTAGTTTCATGTAATAATATTGACTTTAAAAATATCCATTAATATTTGAAATATACATCTCAACTAGAGAATTAGAATGTTCTAAAAATCATTTTTCAAAATTATATGATGTTTTAATTTAATAGAAAATAATTAATGTAAAAGTTTCGATTTTATATAAAAATGAAAAATAAACTACTATTAGTTTTTATATTATTTTTTACAAGTTGTCAAATTGATAAAAATAATGAAAAATTACAACAATTATCAATAAATCCTGATAATATATGCGAAGTTTCATCGTCAGAAATAGCACAGTCAATTTCTATTATTCCTTTAGAAACATCTGACGAATGTTTATTAGGCGAAATATGTAAGATATGTTGTTTAAAAAATCAAATTTATATCTCAGCAAATAGTTCAATTTATATATTTGATTATAAAGGTAAATTTATAAAAAAAATATATCATAAAGGTAATGGACCAGAAGAATATATTGGACTTTCTGATTTTCAAGTAACAAATTCTGGTAATGTTTTAATTTTTTCAGATAATAATCAGAAAATATATGAATATGATAGTCAAGACAATTGTGTTAATACAATAGATTTAGGATTTTGGGCTTTAGACATGTTTTTAGATAATGAAAATTTATATTTTTATTTAGGAAATAGGATGTCTGAAAAAGGGAAATATAAAATTATACAATTTTCAAATGGAGTTAAACTAAATAGTTTTATAAAAATTGATGAAAAGAAAGCACAATATCTTAATTTTTTAGAAAATTGTAATTTTTCAAAATATAAAAATACAAATTATTTTTACGAATATTTTTGCGATACAATATATCAAATATCACAAGATACTATAATAAAAAAATATTATTTTGATTTTGGCGATTATAAAGTTCCAACAAGAATTTTTGAAAAAGAATACAATGATGTTAGAGAATTTGTTCAATCTTTTGATTTAGAGAATTATGCAATTGGTATGAATTTATTTTTGGAAACAAATGAAAATTATTTTATTTCTTATAATTTAAATAGAGTTTCTCATTATTCGATAGTTAATAAAACAACCAACGATGTTAAAAATTTTGTTGAAATTATCGAAAATACTAAATTACAAGATTTTCCTATAAAAAGTAATTATTCATTTATTGATAAAAATTTATTAATTTATGCTATAGATAATAGTGAAATATTAGACTATTCTAATTCTCTTTCAAATGATAGAAAATCAGAATTATTAAATAATATTTCTCAAGATATTGAAGCAAATCCAATAATTGTAATTTATGAATTAAAATAATCATTAAATATTAGTTGAAAATATACTTTGTATTTAATAATTATATTTTTACAAAAACTTTATTTTATAAGTTAAACATTATAAAAGAATTACAATATTTTATAAAACAACTATTTTTTTTGATAATTTTGTTGAATTAAAAAAATATATATAATGGTTTTAAATAAATTTTCAGGAGCGTTTTTAAAAAATTTAGCAGTAATTACCATGATTATAGATCATATCGGAGCTGTTTTTTTCACTGACGTGTTAATATTAAGAATAATAGGTCGATTAAGTTTTGTTTTATTTGCATTTTTATTAGCAGAAGGAGCATTTTTTACAAAAAATCGTTATAAATATTATTTACGTCTTTTTGCGTTTGCATTAATTAGTTTTGTTCCATATAGTTTAGTACGATTTGATAAACCTTTCAGTTTTGAAGATTTAAATGTTTTCTTTGTTTTATCATCTTCTGTACTTATGATTGGTTTATTTGATTTGGTTAAAGATAAAAAAGGAGCACTATATTTTAAAATAGCTATTACATTGTTTTTTATAGTGTTAGGAACTTTATGTAATTTTGATTATGGTTGTTTTGGTTTTTTAATAGTTTCTATTTTTTATAATTTACGACAAAAAAATATATTAATATTTTTATATTTTTTATTAGTAATTTTGGCTATTCTACCTTTATATAGACATTTTATAGTAGGCGAAATTTTGATTCAAGCATTTGTTAATGCACTTTTAGAGGGATTGGGTATTATTTCTTTGTTTTTTATCTTTAATTATAATGGAGAAAGAGGAAAACAATTACCAAAACCATTTTATTATTGGTTTTTCCCAGTTCATTTATTAATTTTATGGACTATTAAAACATATTGCTTGTAAAATAAAGTTGCATAAAATGAAAAAAATTGTATATATTATTGTTGTTTTACTTTTTGTTTTATCAGAATTGTTTTTGATATATAAAAATTCGAAACTTAAATCAGAAATTTCGTCTAAAGATCAATTCTTAAACGAATTAACAAGTAAATATCAAACAATAAAACCGCAGTATGAATTGTCGATACAAAATGTGGGAAAAACAATAAAAGATTTTATTATTCAAGATTCCTTAAACAATGAAATCAAATTTTCAGAATACATTGGTCAAATTGCGGATACAATATTAATATGTAGATTTTCAGAAAAATATTGTCAACAATGTGTAAATCATGCGATTAGTGTTTTAAAAGATAATTCTGAAGAATTTGACTTTTCTAAAATTTTGTTTATTGCAGACAATTCAAGTACACGAGTGTATAATCTTCAAAATCAAGAATATAACCTAAAAAATAATAATGTTGTTAATATCCATGATTTATCAATTTCGGCTGAAACTTTAATGTTTCCTTACTACATAATTATAAATAAAAATTTAGAAATTTTGGCTTTTTATACACCAAATAAAACTACGCACGGAACAGACATTGATTTTAAAAATCTCAAATTTGTATATGATAATTTTTTTAAATAATTTACAAACAAAATGAAAAAAGTATTCTACATTTTATTGTTAATATTAATAGCAAGTTGTTCAAACACAACACAAACAGAAACCAAATATTTTGAAAATCCAAACGATTCATTAATCAAAATAGATTTGACAGAAGGTTTTAAACAATCAACACGAACTTTAGACGAAATGATTGATAGTATATCAATTATTCCATTGCAAACTGATGATAATACATTAGTTTCACAAATTTTAGATATCAAAGTTACAGATAAATATTTTTATATAAAAGATAATTATCAAAATGGAAGTTTAGTAATATTTGATAGAGAAGGAAATTTTATTAAGAGATTGCCTTTTGGTAATGGTCCTCAAGAAGTTAATCACGTTCAAAACGTTTATCCAGATTATGATAATAATTTATTATACGTAAATAGCTCAGATAAAATAAGTATTTTTACAGAAGATGGAAATTATATTTCTAATTTTGTTAAAGATAATTATGTTTATGATTTTTCTATTGTAAATAATAATTTGTATTATGTTACAGTTATGGGAGTTTTAAATACAATAGTAAAAAGAGATACTTTAAGTAATGAAAATCAATTATTTAGTAGCGGTTTTCCGATTGATGATTTTTTAATGATAAAATACAAATATTTTCAAAAAAATAAAGATATTTTGTCATTTACATTTCCATTGAATAAAAATATATATTATCTAAAAAATGATACTATCATAAAAAAATATATAATTTCGTTTGATGAATTTGAGAAAAAAAATCTTTCAATCGAAGACTATCAAAATAGATTTAGTAATTTTAATAATGAATATATTTTTGAAGGTAATTATCTTGAAACTAATACATTACAGTATTTTATGTTTTTAACAAAAGATACTAAATCAAAGGAAATTTATCGAAATAAAAAAACGGGAGAAATATGGTCGTTTAAACCAGTAGAAAATTCATTTTGTAATCAAATTAAATGGTTTTTTGTTGCAGATGCAGATAAAGATTATTTTGTGTCTTATATAATGCCAGAAAATATCGACAAAGAAAATTCTGTTTCAGAGGAAAAATGGGATAGAACAAATTTAAATGGAAAAATATCAGACTCAGATATGGCAAAACTTGAAAATACCCAAATTGATGATAATCCACTTATTATATTGTATAAACTAAAAGATATAGAATAATTATTGTAATTTATTATTTAAATTTTTTACAATAATTTTAGTGTAAAACAAGATAAAAAAAAAAATAACATTTATTTACAAAAATATTTGGAAGTTAAAATTCATTTTCTATATTTGCAACGTCAAAAACGAACGAATAGTTTTTGAAATTTGAATTTGCTAGCGACTCAAAAAAAATACTATCTCAAACGATTTTGACTTAAATCAATTTTTAACTTTTAAATTATAAAAAAATGAAAAAATTTAGAATATGTGCATTAGCATTGCTAATGTTGTTAGCAGGCACAAATGTTTTTGTTGCAAACAGAAATAATGAAATAAAAAAATCTTTGGATATTGAAAACGTTGAGGCGTTGGGGTGGAATTTGTTAATGAATTTTGAAGCGAGTCCTACTAATGATGTAGTTTCTACAGCTTATTCCTTGATTTTAAAATATACTAAAATAGAAAGTTATGATTCTAATGGAATTGCACATGGCTATGATTGTGCATGTTATGAATGTTTTTCTTGTTACGTTACTTTATCGAGTCAATGTAATATTGGAGATAGGCAAACTTATTTTAATCATTTTTAATAATTCATATAAATTCTTTTATAATGACAAAAAAATCAAAAGATTGTATTCTTTTACTTCTAATGTTGATTGTAGTAGTAAATGTTTATGTAGCAAATCAAAATATAGATGTTAATAATAGTATCCTAGATTTAGAAAGTTTAGAAGCAAAAGGCTATGAACTTCTTGAAACAGGAACTTATTTTTATGATGAACATGGAAATTTAATTGAAAAAAAAGGTTCAAATTGGAAAAAAATCGATTATAAAGAAAATGGATATTATGATAATAACTACAAATTTCATGGAACTATTTATCAGAAAGATATCTGTGCGGAAGAGCCAGGAAGTGATCATTGTAAAATAGGTACAAAAAATGAATATTTTTTTGTTTATCCATAAAACATTTATTAATTTGTTTATATAATAATTTATTATATTTGTATTTTAATTTATTATAGATTCTTTCATTTCTTATTAATTTAACACTAAGTTAGAGTATTCTATAAGAAATGAAAGAATCATTGTTAAAATAACTTTTATTATGAAAAATAAAATAATAATTCTTATATGTGTATTATTTTTAATATGTAGTTGTTCGTCTGTTAATACAACAATTAATATTCAAAAATTACAATTTGATACTTCTAAATCTAAAATAATAGATGTTAACGAAGCAATAGAAAATTATGACGAATACTTTTTTATAGAAGATTTAGTAGATACTATAAAATTAATTCAACTAGAAACAACAGAAGAATCACTTGTTGGTGACATATATGAAATTAAAATGAGTGATAATTATATTTATATTTTTGATGACTTTAATAGAGGTAGTGTTATTATTTTTGATAAAAATGGTAAATTTGTCAAAAGAATATCTACAGGAAATGGTCCTGGCGAAATTGATTTTGTTGTTCGTATTATGTATGATGAAATAAATAAGTTTTTATTTGTTTATCAGTATGGAAAAATAAGTAAATATTCAGAAACAGGAGTATTTATAAAAGATTATCAAATAGATTATTATGTTACTGATTTTATAGCTTATAAAAATGGTTATATCTGTTTTCAAGATGAAGGACAATCATTTATACGAAAATATACTATAAATTTTACAGATTCTTCATTTAATATATTAAGAACTAAATATTTAGAAGATGAAAACAACATCAGAACATGTTTTCCAAATTCCATTTCTTATGATGATAATAATTGTATTAATTTTGTAAGAATGTCTGATAACTCTGTTTATAATATCAATGATACTACAATATCAAAAAAATATATTTTAAATTTTGACAAACATGAACGAGAAATAATTAAAGATAAATATATAAGCGATATAGAATTTTATCAAACTGGCGAAATAGACAAATATATATTTCAAGCTGAATTATTAGAAGTATCGAATTATTTATATTTTACGTTAAATGATTATCGTGGCAATCATTTAATGATTTATTATAACAAAAATACAAAAAAAATTAAATGTGGTAATTTAAAAAACATTGATAAAGGTTTATTAAATGATGTTGTGTTAATTTCTCATGAAATTGGAGTTTATAATGATTATTATGTCAGTGTTTTTGATTCAGATATTAATCCATTTAATTACAATATAGATTATAATGAGAAAAATAGTCATCCCAAAATAGCAAATTATGTAGACATGCTCAAGAATTTTAAAGACGACGACAATCCAATAATAGTTATGTATAAACTAAAAGATATAGAATAATTATTGTAATGTTTTCAACATCTTTTTTAAAACATATTGCAATAATCACAATGATTATTGATCATGTTGGTAGTGCATTTTTTCCGAATAATATTTTGTGTAGAGTTATAGGTAGAATGAGTTTTATTATTTTTTGTTATTTGCTGACATTAGGTGCAACTTTTACAAAAAATCGTAAAAAATATTTTTTTCGGTTATTCATTTTTGCCATTATTAGCTTTGTTCCATTTAGTTTATTCGGATTTGGTGAATGTTTTTACTTAAAATATTTGAATGTATTTTTTACATTATCTTTTTCATTATTAATGATTTATTTGCTTGATTATGTAAAAAATATCAGGTTCAATAATTTATTAAAGATATTAATTTTAATTTCTTTTTGTTTCATAGGAATATATTTCAATTTTGACTATGGATTTATAGGTTTTTTATTTGTTTATATTTTTTATGAATTTAAAAACAAAAAATTTTTAATTATAACTTGTTGTATAATATCATCTTTGTTATGTTTACCTATTGTAAAACATTATTTTTACTATGAAATTTGGACAATATCAATTGTGTATGGAGTTTTAGAATTTATTGGTTTAATTTCTTTATTTTTTATTCTAAAATGTAATGGACAAAAAGGAAAACAATTGCCTAAATTATTTTATTATAGTTTTTATCCTGTTCATTTATTAATTATTTGGTTAGTAAAGTGTTATATTTTATAAAATGAAAAAGATTGTTTATATATTATTATTTATAATAATTATTGTTTCTGAATATTTTCTATTAAAATCTAATTTAAATCTCAAACAAGAAATTAGTCAAAAAAATGAATATCTTGAAAAACAAACAACAATATCAACTGCATATCAAAGTCAATTTTTCGAAAATATTGATAATTGTAACACTTTAATAGATAAAAATTTGATTATTCAAGACTCTTCTTACAATAATTTAAAATTTTCCGATATTTTAACACAAGATTATTATTTAATATTAAGATATTCAGATGCATATTGTGGACAATGTGTTGAACATTCTATTAGTATTTTGATGGATAATAAAGAATATTTTGATTTTTCTAAAATTATATTTTTAGGAAGTTTCCTAAGTAAAAGAAATTTTATTTTATCAAAAAAAATGTATAATTTGATTGATTATCAATTATATAATTGTCAAGAATTAAATATACCAGCAGACAAAAATATGTTTCCATATTATATGATAATTGATAAAAATTTAAAAGTAATAGCAGTTTATTTTCCAACAAAATCGACACATGGAACTGATTTTGATTTTAAAAATCTAAAATTTTTGTATGATAAATTTATTAATTAAAAAAAACACACATTTTCTCCAAAATATATTGAAAATTGAAGTTAGAATACTAATTTTAAGGCGTTAAAGTTTTGCAAAAAATAAACATTATATGAAATCTAAGTTTTTGATTATTCCGATATTAGCACTATGTTGTCAATCATGTGTTAACACAATTAAACCATTAGAATTTGCTTTAGAACAAGCGGGAGAAAATCGTTCTGAACTAGAAGCCGTTTTAAAACATTATGAAAACGATCCTGAAAAACTTAAAGCAGCTGAGTTTTTGATAGAAAATATGCCTGCTCATTATTCTTATAAAGGAGACGACATTCATAAATATTATGACATGGCGGTTCCTATTCTTGAGTCGGATTTAACACCTGAACAACAGCAAGATACATTGCTTAAAATCAGAAAAAATGTTTTACCAGGATTAGAAAAAAATATTATTTCTGATGTAAAAGTCATAAAATCAGACTTTTTAATTTATAGCATAGATCATGCTTTTACACAATGGAAAACACGTCCATGGTCAAATCATATCGATTTTGACGAATTTTGTGAATGGTTGTTACCTTACAAAGTTGTTGAACGACAAGAACTTGATTGTTGGCGAGATACTCTTTCTGAATATTTTTCAGAAAATCTTAGAAATCAATTAATAGACGATGACGAATGTAACACAACTTATAGAACCGTAGACATCGTTAGAAACGAAATGTTAAATAAAGTTTCGCGTTTTGGATGGTATACAGAAGAAGGTTACGAATTTTTAAGTGCATCCACTTTAAAACGAATAACATACGGAAAATGTCTCGATTATGTAGTACTTAATGTTGCAACCTATCGAAGTTTAGGAATACCTGCCATAATTGACGAAACTCCATTTTATGGACGTTTTCGTGCTGGACACTCTTGGGACGTAATAATTTCTGACCGTGGCGAACAATTACCGTCAGAATGGGATTTGGCAACAGAACATGGTAAAAGATTTTTCCCATATCAGCGTTTTCCTAAAATTTATCGACGCACTTATGCCATTAATCGCGATCGTGTTAAATATCATAACGAGTCGGCATATAAATTTCCTTTTGAATATTGTGTAAAAGATGTAACCGATTTATATGCAAAAACTTCTGATATAGAAATTCCAATTACACGAGATGTAAAATTAGCAGAAAAATATTGTTACATTGCCATTTTTAATGGACATAATATCGAATGGTCAATATTTGATTTTGGCGAAATAAAAGATGGAAAAGCCTGTTTTAATAAAATTGGAAGAAACATTTTATATTTAGCCATGGGTTTTGATGGAAACACACTTCGACCGCTTAATGATCCATTTATTCTTCATCGAGATGGTTCTATTGAATATTGGGTTTTTGATGGTTCAGAAAAACGCTCTATCGACATCAAACGAAAATATTATCAAGAACGTAATGTAGTAGAAAAGAGATATTTAATGAAAGATGGACGTATTCAAGCGGCAAATCGTCCTGATTTTTCAGATGCTGTTGATTTAATCAAAATTGAAGACGTTTATATTCCAGACAAAATGCCTACAAATACTGATAAATCATATCGTTATTGGCGATATTTGTCGGCTGATAATACAAATGGAAGTATTGCAGAACTTGCATTTTTTGATGAAAATAAAAATGTTGTTAATGGAAAACCGATAGCTTGTAAAGATGCAACTCCAGATATTATTGAAAAAGCATACGATAACAATTGGTTAACAAATTTTGAAACCGAAAATCCAAATGGAAATTGGGTTGGAATGGATTTTGGAACCAATAAAAAAATATCATTTGTTCGTTTAGTTCCACGTTCTGATGACAATGATATTCACCCGGGCGACACTTATGAATTAAAATATTATGATGGAGAACGTTGGATTTCGTTAGGTAAAAAAACTGCTGACTCTAATGTTCTTCACTATGATGATGTTCCTGCACATGCTTTGCTTTGGGTAAAAGATTATACTCAAGGTTGGGACGAGCGTCCATTTCTTTATCGTGAAGATGGATCTATTGAATGGAGATAAATGTAATATTTAAATATCATTATTTTGGAAAAAAGGAAAAAAGATAAAATTATTAATATCATTCTTATTGTTGTTTTATTGGGAGTGGTTGTGTATACTGCAAAAACTCTGTTGAAAATTTACGTTTTTATTTCGTTTAAAGTTCCAACGGAGTCAATGGCACCAATTGTAAATCCAGGTAATAGAGTGATGGTTAATCGTTTAGCTTATGGTCGCAGAATTTTTGCAACAAGTTTAGACTCTATAAAACATGGAGATATTACTAGAAATTCTGGATATTCACAGCCTAAACGCAACGACATAATGGTGTTTAATAATCCATATTGTTGGGGATGGCATCTTTTACATTTTGACAAATTACAATATTTTGTTAAACGTTGTATGGCATTGCCTGGCGATACATTTGAAATCAAAAAAGGACATTATCATGTTAGAGGTTTTGATGGAGATTTAGGAAATGTAGAAGCGCAAGATTTAGTTGAATATCTTACAAAAGATAGTGCAACTATTGCAGATAATAATGTTCCCTTTGGAGCATTTCCATTGCGTGAAGAAATACCATGGAACATAAGAGAATTTGGACCACTTTATATGCCCAAAGCTGGTGATACACTTCAACTTAACGAATTTACTTGGCTAATTTATGGTCATATAATAGAGTGGGAGATAGGCAAAACAATAGAACCACGTGATGGAAAATTTTATGTTGATGGTGATGTAGAAATTACACAACATATTATGGACCAAGGACTTTATTTTATGTGTGGTGACAATTGTATAAATTCTATTGACTCTCGAGCTTGGGGATTAGTTCCTGAAGAATTTATAGTTGGGCGAGTTGAATGGGTTTATTAATTTAAGATAAAAAAAGCCGTTTTTTAACGGCTTTTTTATTATTCAGCTTTATAATCAACATTTTCAACCAAATCCATTCCGCATTTTTCGCAAACGCCTTCGTTGTCGAAATACTCTTTACATGCTGGACACATAAATGGTTTATTAGTATTTTTTTCAACTACAATTTCTTGTTGTTGAGGTGTTTCTGTTTGTGTGGTTGGTTCTGCTTTTTTTGTTGTGTCTGCATTAGAATTTGTTGCGTTTGAACTTGCATTTCCACCACAAGAAGTCATACTTATTGCAAAAATTGCTAAACTTGCAATTAAAATTATTTTTTTCATTTTTATTATATTTTAAGTTTTAAATTGATTACATTATTTTTTATTCTCCAACATGGTTCTTCGTTACAAGTATATTTATGTGTTGACAAATCAGAATTTACAGGAACATATATAGTATCAATACCTTTAAGATATTTAGCCACGTAAGTATAATTTTTATCAACATCTAAAACTATTTTTGCAGGAGTTTCTTCTGCAATATAAGTTTTTACAATTTTATTTTTATCAATAGAACCTTCATAAATTGTTATTTCAACTTGTTTATTTTGATTATTTAAAGATAGTTTTAATTCAACTTCTTCATCTTCAGGTTTAGTTGTACGTTTACAAGTGCAATTTTCAGAATTTTCTTCTTGCTCATCATCAGACGTTGTTAAATCTAAACATGATGTAAATAATAATATATTTATAAAAAAACAAATTAATATTTTTATTTTCATACTGTTACAATTTTTTCTTTGCAAATTTATAAAAAAAATCAATTTCATTAAATCTGTTTATCATATTTAAAAATTATCAAATTTATTTATTTTTTTTATCTTTGTTCTCATTAAATTTATTAAAAATGAAACGATTTCTTTTACTACTATTTTTTTTGAATTTTACAATTAATGTTTTTTCTCAAATTGATAGTCTTGACATATTATATAGTAAATATACTAAATCTGAAGATGAAAATCGTATCACTTTAGCAAACAATATTTTTAAATATCTTTATAATCAAGAATATACAGATAGTTTAATTGTATATTATTCAAATTCAGATACATGTAGTATGAACCTTTCTCTTTTAAACGAAATTAGTAATTATTTTTATTATAATTTTGAATACAATAAAAGTATATTTTTTGCAAAAAAAGGTTTAGATTTATATGAAACATATAATAACGAAAAATATATTGAAGATTACGCAAATTTGTCAAATTTAATGGCTATTTCATTACAATGTCTTGGTAAATTTGCAGACGCATTAGTTTATCAATTAAAAGTTTACAAAAACGACTCAATTTCAGGTAACCTCGAAAATCTTAGTTCTTCATTAAACAATCTTGCAACTCTTTATTATAGAATTAAAAATTATGAGTCATCAAAAAATTTTTGTTTACAAGCCATCGAAATCGAAAAAAAACTTAATCGCGGAAAAAATATGGCCATTAGATATGGTTTAGCTTCCGAAATTTACGGTTCTATAAAAAGTTTAGACTCTGCATTAATGTTTGCAAAATTGGCTTACGATATTGATTATAAAGAAGGTCGAATTGCAAATTCTGCCATTCGTCAAACTCAAATGGCTAGTATTTATTATATGTTAGATAGCATTGATTTAGCTAAAAAAAATCTTGAAATTGCAATTCCTGAATTAGAAAAAGTTCAAAATTTAAACTCTTTATCTATTGCCTATAACCAAATGGGTAACATATATCTAAAATTAAACGATTTAAACAACGCTTATAAATTTTATTTAGATGCTTATAATATTGCAACCAAAATCGGAAACAATAATACTGTAAGTAAGACATGTTTGTCGTTATCGAAAGTTTTAGAAAAATCTCAACCAAAAAAAGCTCTAGAATATTTAAATCATTACGTAGTTTTGTCGGACAGCCTTTTTCAAGTTGAAATCTCAAATCAATTAAATCAATATAGAATTAAATACGAAACTGCGCAACTTGAACACGAAAATATTGAAAAAGAAAACGAAAATAAAAAAATTGTTTTTATTTCAATTACCATCCTAATTTTCATGATTTTAGCAATTATAGGTTTAATGTTAGTAATCAGAGCTAAAATGAAAGCTCAAAAAATAACTAATAAAATTCAAAATGCTAGAAACGAATTTTTTACAAATATTACGCACGAATTTCGTACACCTATGACTGTTATTCTTGGACTTGCGCATCGTTTAAAAAAGAACGAAGCTAATCAAATGGATGCGGGTGAAAGAATTGAACGTCAAGGTGAACGCCTTTTAAATTTGATTAACAGTTTGTTAGATATTTCTAAAATCAAATCAGCTATAGATCCTCCTAAACTTCAAAAGGGTGATATTGTGGGAAATATTAGATTTATTGTTGAAGGTCTTGAATTTAGTGCTAGTGAAAAACATATCAATTTGTCTTTTAATTCTCAACAAAATTCTATCATTACAATGATTGAACCTGAATATTTGCAAAAAATTGTTGTTAATTTAGTTTCAAATGCTATTAAATATACTCCAGAATATGGTAATGTTAATGTTTCAACTAATTTAGTTGATAAAAATTTTACTATTAGCGTAAAAGACAATGGTTCTGGTATTTCTGAAAAAAATCTTAATAAAATTTTTGAACCTTATTATCGTGCTGAAAATAGTGGAGAAAACATTGGTACTGGAATTGGTTTATCTCTTGTAAAATTATGTGTAGAAGCTCTTGGGGGAAAAATTTCTGTTCAATCTAATAATAATGGTACTAATTTTATTGTTAATTTATCAATTTCTGAAATTTTTGAAGAATTTCAACAAGATACTATTATTGAAAATGATGTTGATATTCAACATTCTGAAAATAAACCTATTGTATTAATTATTGAAGACAATCAAGATATTTCATATTTTATTGGTTCTTCTATTGACGACAACTATACTAAAATTTTTGCTTTTAATGGAAAAGATGGTTATGACAAAGCTGTTCAATACGTTCCAGATGTTATTATTTCTGATTTAATGATGCCAGAAATGGATGGGTTAACTCTTACAAAAAATATCAGAGAAAATAATATTGTTAGTCATATTCCAATTATTATTGTTACTGCAAAAGCTAATATTGACGATAAAGTTAAAGGCATCGAAGCTGGTGCTGATGCTTATCTTTATAAACCATTTAGTACTGAAGAACTTAATGCTACAATAAAAACATTATTACTAAAAAGTGAACTTCTTAGAAAAAAATATTCTGAATCTATCACAAAATCTAATACTAATACAGAAAATAATGATAAATCTTTAGTTAAAGAAACATCGTCTAACAATCAAGAAACAAAGCTTTTACCTATCGACAATGAATTTATTTCAAAACTCAACAATAAGATTATAGAACAGATGAAATTAGGACGACCCGATGTTGAATCTCTTTCCTCAGAAATGTGTATGAGTCGTTCGCAATTAAATAGAAAAATTATGGCTCTAACAGGCATGAATCCAACCAATTACATAATCAATATTCGTATTAATATTGCAAAAGAAATGCTTAATAACAACTATTTTGAACCAATTGGAGACATTGCTACAAAATGTGGTTTTGAAGACGTGTCATATTTTTCTAGAGTTTTTAAACAAATTTGTGGAATAACACCATCTCAATTTAGAAAAAAAGAATAAAATTTTTTATTTTAAAATTATTTGTCAATCTTTTATGAAAATAAATATTATTGATTGATATTTAACAACATATACATTTGTAACATTCAAAAAATCCTAATTTTTTACAAAATAATCCTAATATTTGAGCGGAAAATCCTATTTTTTGCAACTAAAATCCTAACAAAAAAATCATTTTTCCCTTTACTTTGTAATCGTAAAAGAAATCAAATAATAGATACAAACAACCGTCAAACCTATTACTTTATTTTTTGAAAGTTGGTTATTTTTAAAACGACCAATACTGCAATATTGGTCGTTTTTTTGAAACGAATTTTATTGAACCTTTATATTTATATTTATGAAAAAAACTCCCCTGCGTTTTACTCCCCTTAGCTTGCAGGGTTTATAAGAAGAAATCGAACACAAAAAAATCCCGCTCAAAAGGCGGGATTATATTTTTGGTTAAATTTGAAAATTGAGATTTCATGGCTGTGAATAATTTTTTGTTTATAATTTTTCAATTTCGTCTTTGGACAAGCCTGAATATTTGGTAATTATTTCGAAAGGCATGCCGTCTGCTTTCATCTTACGTGCCATTTCTGCACGTTCTTTTTCTATTCCAATCTTTTCGCCTTCTTCTCGGCCTTTTTCTATTCCAATCTTTTCGCCTTCTTCTCGACCTTTTTCTATTCCAATCTT
>JAKSUC010000179.1 GCA_024413595.1 Bacteroidales bacterium | reverse complement strand
TAATGGCCCGATTGGATTATACTATATCAAAGTAGGGATAAAAAATCAATGGGGATAGGAATAAGAGTCGATATTAAAAGATTTCTTTGAAATATTCATATAGGAAAAGAGGAAATGAATTCAAAATAGAAACAGTTTCATTATTTGTTACATATTTTGTTATTTGATTTTCAAAAAGATTTGTTTGATTAATATCGTTTTTTGATTCTGGTAGTTCATTTATATCTTTACAAATAAAATTTGCTTTACAGATGTTTTGTTTATTTAAATGCTTCCAGCTTTCTGATATAAGCTTTTCTTTTTCAGGAGTAAATGGTCTAAGTGTTTTTGTTTTACTATCAATTGAAAAAATAAAATAATCAGTACTTTTATAATAATTATATGTTTTAGTTACGTAATCTTTAAAATCATGACAATCTTTTCTTGTAACGGTATATGTATAATAATTTGAATCGGGTAATTGATTGGTGCATTTTATTGATTCAACCATCGGATAATTTATATACAACTTTCCGTTCTCTGTTTCATTCGAAAAGAAATCTAACATTTCACGAACTTGTTTGTTTAGTTCTTCCAATGGTAAATTCTTATTTTGAAAATCATAATCAAAGAAAAGAAAAACTTCTGAAAAATCTGAAATATCAGCATCTTCAGGAATAGAATGATCGTTTCTGGAAGCCATCTTTGTTCTGATTACAGAGATAACATTTTCTGTAAAATCTGATTCATTCATTAATTTATACAATTCATATATGTTATATCCAAAACAACAGATTTTTTGTTCTTCTGTGTTTTGGAAATATAACTTTTCAATTGTTTTAAAGAGATTCGGTTCTGTTTTTTTTCCTTCAAAAATGAATAGAATCATACAGAGAAAGTGCCACCTCTATAAAGTTTTTCTATGTTATGACCTTCACGTAATTCCTTTTCAGTACAATCATGCAAAGCTCTAATCTCATTTTTGTCCAAAAGAAAATTACAATCAGGTCTTAATAAATCATTACATAATAAAAGAGTGTTATGTGATGTAAGGAATAACTGACACTTTAGATTAAACAACTTGCGGCAGATATTCTGAGAAAGTTTAAAATGATAAAAAGCATCAAACTCATCAATGAATACAAATGAAGCATTTTCCATTTGCTTATACCAGAAATATAAAAGAGTTAACGAATGAGTACCTGTAGATGCTACAAGATTAAACAAAACAGGTTTTCCTTTTATATAGCAAATCAATTGTTTTGCATCTGGTGCAGGAGGAGCAAAATCAAATTTTTGTTCACTAACTTCATTTAAGAATTTTGAAAAATCTTTGATTAAATTATTCTTAATAATATATTCATCAATAATGTAAACATTTGATTGTAAACCTATAAATTCTCGCTCTTCAAGACTTCTAAACCATAACATAGAATTGGCAAACTTTTGAAGTTTCAATAAAGAACTATCTTCTCTAAGAGGATATGTAGTAATAAGAAAGTTCAAAATAGAAACGTTATTTGCATTATCAGCAAGACTATCCTGAATTTTATTATCCATAGGGAATGTTTTTTCATCGATATAAAAAGAGCCTACATCTTTATCAAAAACAACATTTGAATCTTCAATCAATTTTTCAGAAACAAGAACACCCTGTGAGTTTTTAGCATAAAAATACTGAAGAATAATATCATCAAATTTAAAAGTATATTCAAAATTTACATTAGATTTCTGATTTCCTGCATAAGCAAAATTTACATAATAATCAGGCTTTTTCCATTTCTGACTAAGATGATTTACAATATCAAAAATTGCAAGTCCAAAATTACTCTTACCACTACCATTTGGACCATAAATAATACCATTCTTAATAGTTTTATTGTTGATTGCAAAACTATTAAATGCATAATCACGAGCTTTTGTTAGATCCCACTCAATTTTTTGCTCGAACCCCCTATAGTTTGTAACTGCAAATTTACATAACATAAAGGTACCTCTAAAAATAAGATACTAACATTATCGGGTAAAATTCAAGAAAAATCAATAGTTGCCGTAATTTTTTTACGGCAA
>JAKSUC010000178.1 GCA_024413595.1 Bacteroidales bacterium | reverse complement strand
GGATATTTTCATATATTTCTACGATAGAGACTAGTTCTCGTATCGGGCGATTTTTTTATTTCTTTTGAGCTAGCAATAATTCTCTTTCGAGGTCTTCTTTCTTTGGAGGGTGAGTAATATACTTTGTGGCTGTATAGTTAATTCAATTTGTGAGTCCAATTATTTTTTGGATTAACCAAAGAACGAAATGACCATGTAGCAAAATCCCTAAACCTCCATTTGAAGGAGAGTTTATTCTTTTATCAAACATAAAAAATAAGTAATATTAATCTACAAAAAGTATAGATTTTATCTTAAAAAAATTTTAGTTAGAGGGTTTTATTGTGATGGATATCAGCAAATATACATCTTCGTGGTTCAAACAAGCAAGCTTAGATGAACTGGAAGAAGAAAGAGAATTGGTTCGACGTGATGGATTTTGTAATCCTTCTTTACCAATTGAATTCCGCGAAAGATGTCAAAATTTATTGTATAAATTTGATGAATATATTGGGATTGCTCGATATGGAAATAAATCAGATGGAGATTCACCGAGGGTTCTTCATAGCGGCGGATGGTACATCGACGACGACGATTAATATTCGTATTTGAGTTTACGTATTTTTATTATTTCAATTATTAAGGTAATTAAGCCAAAAATTACAGCAAAAATTTTTGCAAATATCATACCGACTGCCGAGCTTTCAATAGTCCAAAGAAAAATTGCTAGGCCTATACCAACAAGCAATATTGCTAGTGCTATCCAAATTTTGCATAAAACATTATAAAATGAATCAAGAGAATAAATTTTACTATTGATTCTTTTTAGTTTAGATTCATAATCAAGAAATTTTTTGCTATCAATTCGATTTTCTATAAGCTCGTCTAATTTATTGTATACATTGCGTTTCGATTTCAAATGAATAATCCATGTAGAAATTGAAGTAATTGCTAATAAAATATTAATGCCGATTATTACTCCTAAAGAAATTAAAAATTCTAATTTTAAATTTGAGAAGGATACACACATTAAATATGTGAACAGGATATATGCCAAGCTAAAAATAATTCCTCGAACGATGTGTTTTTTTCTTTCTACATAAATGCCCTCGGCATAATACACATCACCAAGAAGCTCTTTAAAGGTAATTGAATCTCCGAACAGTTCTCTATACTTTATTCCTTTTCTTGAGAAAATTTCTTTTAGGTCCTCATATTCCTCTTCAGCGTCTTCCAGTGCTTGGTCTGCTTGTTTTTTTGCTCTAGCCTTAGCAAAAAACCCCTTTGGTTCTTCTAAATTTAATTTATTTGTTTTTAGCAAGGCGCTTTTTGCGCTCTTTTTAAGAGCGCTCGTAAATCCAAAACCGGCGCTATATGTTTCAACAGTGGTTTTTGCTAGAACAAATACGCTTTTTATTCCTTTTTCAACAAGGCTGATCGCTTTATCGAAAAGCTCGTTTCCTGCTTTTTGATCTTCCTCTTCCAAAACCATAATTTTAACCTTTGAGAAAAGAAATAGTGCTTGTATCATAGAAATGGCTTGAATTTGGTAAAAACGTTTTTCTTTTTCATCAACTGAATAGTCAAGATTTTCTTTTAATAAATCTAAAATGTTATTCATTGCATATGATCCTAATTCAGCGGAACCCAAACTTGATATAACTTGCAATTCGGTTTGAACCAAAAATTCCAATTTATTATCGTTATTATGAGGAATAGCCGCGAGAACATTAGATAGTTCACTGATACTATTGATGTTGTTGTGTGCTGAGAGAGCATTATTGTTAGTTTTCATAAATATAAATTTTACAACAATCTTAATAAAACAACACTAATTTTTTGCATAATTATTTTAAGGCTGAAAACGGGATTCGCAAAATTTACATAGCACTATATAGCAGAAAATTTTCCGTGAAAACCGAAGGGGCGAAGCGGAAAATTTTTAATATTTTATATTAAAAAAATATGTCATATAATACCTCCAATTCCTAAGGAGGTGAGAGCTATGAAAAAGGAAAAACTTGAAAAAGTAGAGGTTGAAGAATCTCCAAAAGTCACTGTTGAAGAAGTCAACGACTGGGTTACAGTTGGATCTGAAATCATCAAAAGAG
>JAKSUC010000177.1 GCA_024413595.1 Bacteroidales bacterium | reverse complement strand
TCTCTCGCATGTGATTATAAGTCAACCCACTACAGTTGACAAAGAACCAAAAAAACAGACTAACCTTTTATGGTTAACCTGTCTCCATTTAAATAATTATCATAACATATTTGAAATGCTACTTCATTACAACATAAAGTCCGTCTTCATTGGAATAAATTGCATATAGTTTGCTATCCTGTATTTTTTCAAACATTCTTACGTCAACCTTTGTTTCATCAAAAGGTTGTAAATCAACATTTAAATTAGTTAACTCATTAAATCTCATTGTCATATCCCAAGAAATATTCGAGTTAGGCATTATTAATGAATTTAAAATAGGATAATTAATTGCTGAGTTAGTGTAAATCTTTGAATTTGTGAATAATCTATTTAGATGAACCACATTGCTAGTCTGCTGTGGTAAATAATGGTTTAAATCGCCTGCTAGCATAACAGACTGACTTTTAAAAACATCATTTTGCTGTTTGAGTGCACTAGGATATAATAGAGAGAAAATCGCTAAATAAAATGATAATAATAATACAACTAATTGATTCGATTGTCTAAAAATATGTTCCTTATATCTTAAACTGAGTAAAATCAATATCGTGCTAAGAAAGAAACCAAAGCCGTATTCGTAACGAGGACGCAACAATGAGTATGGCGTCATAAAAATTAAATAAGTACCATAACTTAGCACTGAGGAAACTCCAAGATAGGCAGTTACTAAAAGAATAGTTAATAATTTATTTAATTTAGAAATTAGAACAACATTAAATACAAATAATACAACCGATATCAATGCTAAAACTACCCATACTTTATTACTCTGGTTGTATATATTTCTCAAATAAATTTTGCTATTTAGAAAAATAAAATGTACTAGCTTATTGATTGGCGCCGTATCAGCAGCACTAGAAAAGACTGGTGGAAAAAGTTTGATTTGACAGAAATATAGCAACACTCCCATAACATAAGAAATTGCCGCACTTCCAAATCTATAAAGTAAGCTAATAACATTTTCTTTATTCACTACGTCAAGTAATAACATTGTAGCTGTTAAGACTAAAAAAATTCCAGATGATGCTTGATAAGAATTACACATCAAAAAAGTAGAGATAACTGACGAAACAGTGAATAACCTTCTGGATTTATTCCAAAAAATAAATGGAATAATAGAAAATAGAACACTTAGAGTCATAAAAGGAGAATCAAACCTAAAACTTAAACATTCAATAAAGAGAGGGTTAATTCCAATTAGAGTTGATGCAAAAGAAGTTATTTTACTTACCTTTTTTGTTGGAACAAATATATAGATAAGTAATAAACTTGAAAGAGTCATTATAATCGCAGATAAAATTTGCGAAGCTAAACCTATATCAGATAAGTGCCCCCCTAGATTTAAAAAACGAACAGCAACTTCGCTAACATATCTAGAATAATGTTCTGAAAATCCTGAATACCCCTGAATTTGTCTACCAATATCATCAATATAAGGAAATTCTGCTAATCCGATATTAAGACAAACAATTAGATAAATAATCAGTATAAAAAGTGCACTGGATTTATTAGACTTAATAAATCTTAAAAAATCTTTCCAAATAGAAATTATGTCTTGATTCAATTCTTTAATCATTTTTTCTCCTTGTAATAGAGTACTACTAAAAATTAATATTTAAAATTGTACTTCTCTCCTTCTTATTCTAGAAATTCAAAAAAGTGCTTATAATTATTAATATAATTCTCACCCTCAGTTAAGTCATATTGAATCATTTTAAGATCATTTGCAATTTGTTTACCATCACTATCCAACTTATCTTTATCGACACTTGCTTTATTCAAAACTTCTGTCAACAATGCATAATAAGGTGAAACACGCGAATTTGTGTGTGCTAATAATTCAGCAGGAAAATCACTTGAATTTACTAATGGGTAATAATCTTTAGTAGTACCGTGATTTGACCAAATAAAGTAATCTGTGAGATATTGAAGTTCAGGATTGTCATTAAACATCGTTTGAGGATATAAACCTGGTAAGTGATCTCCATAAAACACAACTGTTATTTTCTTATCAATTCCTTCAAGTTTTTGTAGGAACTCAGCAGTACTACTATCTGTATAACTCAAAAGTCTTGCATAATTTGTAAGGCT
>JAKSUC010000176.1 GCA_024413595.1 Bacteroidales bacterium | reverse complement strand
CAATAATTCTTTTTCTAAATATGTTGTGGGGTATTTGTCGAAAAATAACATGATTTATTATGTTTTATTTGTGTTACAAAAATAGAAAATATTATAATTAAGAATATGATGTTTTGAAAACATGATCAAAATAAAATTGTTTTAAGAAAAAAAAAGGTTCTTTCAATAAAAAAAAGAAAGAACCAATAATAAAAAATATAATCAATTATAAATACCCTAAAAAGGTAACACCAATCTAAACCCAATATTTTTGCTAGTTGAATTAGGAGAGGCTTTATCACGTGCAAAAACAGTACAATTTTCTTGATAAGAACGCCAACTTCCCCCTCTTAAAACTTTATATTCACCAGTTTCAGGACCAATAGGATTAATGTTAGGTATAAAAGAATATTTGTCGCGATACCAATCAGAGCACCATTCACAAACATTACCCGACATATCAAAAATACCTAATTCGTTGGGAGCTAAATTTCCAACATTATGTGTAGAAGAATTAGCTTTATTAAAACCATACCAAGCTACTTCGTCAATATTATTACTGCCACTAAATTTAAAATTTTGAGACAATTTACCACCACGAGCCGCGTATTCCCATTCAGCTTCGGTAGGTAATCTAAATGATTTGTTAGTAGAAATATTAATTTTTGTTAAAAATTGCTGACATTCATCCCAAGTAACAGAGTCAACAGGACGTTCAAAACCTTTAAAATCTGATTTATTATTCATAAACAAACTCCAAACATCTTGATATACTAGAAATTTAGAAATATAAAAATCTTTAAGAGTAACAGGATGAACTGGAGACTCATTAAAAGCACCATCTTTTGTACCCATGTTAAAAGTACCACCTTCAACATATATCATATCAATAGATAATTTAGGAGATAATTTAACTGTAATATCTTTAATTACTGGAACTTCAGGCTTTTTAACTACAACAGTAGGTGTAATATAATAGCATGATTTTGTGTTATCCAAGTTTTTTAGTTTATGATGGCGTCTAGTTTTTCTTACTTTTTTAGTAATATTTGGAGAAGTTTTTAATTTTGAAATTAAATTATTAGTTGTATTATTTTGACTAAAAGAATTTTCTAGCGTTTTTAATAATTCTTGATTAATAGTATTATCATTAAAAATGTTTTTATATAAAATTTCTCTTTGAGAAACTTCTAAAGAAGAGATATTATTAATAATTTGGTTAACATCAATATTTTCTAATTTAGACGTTTCATTATCATCATTTTTTTCAACATGAATTTCTTCTGATTTAGACTTTTCAATATCATCAATTATTTTAACATCAATGTCTTCTGATTTTGACTTTTCATTATCATCAATTATTTTATTTAATTTTTCAACATCAGACTTAGCAGGAATAAATTTAGGTATAAAATTAATTAATTTAGATAGAAAATCATATTTAAAATTAGTATCACAATATAATATAAATCCTTTTTTTAAAAGTAATCTAAGTCTGTTTAAATCATCAATATAACCACAACAATTAAAACAATATCGTTCAACAAAAGTAGGAAATTTTTTATTAGAAATTTCAACAAATCTTTGATAAAAAGTACTAACAATTTTGGAAAAAACTGAATTTTTTTGAAAATCAGGAAAATCATTTAGAACAATAGGTAAAATTATTTTATCATACCCATATTTTGATATAAAGAAATGCAATTTTTGCATATTTTCAATACCATCAAAAAGTTTTTGATTTAATAAAACAACAGAAACAAAATTATAATTATTTGGAAAATTAGGAATATGTTTAGACTCTAAATAATCATCATACTTTTGTTTATCAGAAAAATAAAGTATATTATTATCTTTCATAATATTACATACAATCTCAAAAGCATTGCTTGATATTTGATTTTCATCATTAATATGTAATAAATATACAGGATAATATTCATTAATATAATTCCCCATAACGAATAATTTTTAAGTTTTATACAATAAATAAAATTTGAATACAAAAAAATCTGAATTACAATATTAAAATGTTCATAATTTATTACAAAATCATATGTTCATACAATTATAGAAATTAAAATTCAAATTTTTTTGCAAAATATGTAATTTATATTGAATAGTCAAAATTTTAAATATTAAATTTTAATATAAAATAAAA
>JAKSUC010000175.1 GCA_024413595.1 Bacteroidales bacterium | reverse complement strand
CAAATGCTCGTTGCAATTCTATTGTTACCAATACTTTTTCGCCATTATCTTGAACAATACGAGCTGAATAATCTAATTTTGAGAGTTTTAGATTATCTATTTCTATTGTTATTATTTCATTGTTTTTAACAACAAGTTCTTCGATGGTACAATTCAAAAGATTTTGCAAAAATATTTTTGCTACTCTTGGATCTTGCATCATAAACTTAAATACTGAGTCGTATATCGGATTGGCAATGGTTATCATTTTTAATTTGAAACTTATGTTTTTGTTTTGCAAATATAGGGATTTTTTTGATGTTTGACAATACAAAAATTACGATCCCTTACAATTTTTCATCTTCTATTTTTATATACCAATTTATTATTATATTTAAGCAATCGTGTTAAATTAACAATACCGAATACTTACATTATAAATTTAGGATATTCATTTTTTGATATTTTTTATATCTATAAAATAATAAAAATTACAATAGCAATTGAGTAATAACCAATTTTATATTTATTAGAATAGTTGTCTAAAAAGTCTCTTAGTAATATGGTACTGTTTTCATCAAGGTGATTATTTGGATTGCCAGTAAATTGTGTCATTGTTAAATAATACGAAATTAGCTACTTTGTTAATCTTTACGAGGCATTATATTTTCAAATTCCTTTTTAACACAATATACGCTATTAGAATCAAATTGAATCCAAAATTGCTTACGATGATATAAAAAAAATGTTTGTAATCGTACAAATACATATTTGTTATGGAAATAAAAAGGTAAGTCAACTTTTAAAATTTGTCCTGGTAATATATACGTACCACCAACACCGTATTGATTAGAATCAGATAATTTTATTTTTTGAAAATTTATTTCATTTGAAAATATATCAACATTATTACTATAATTATTAGAATAACTATAAAAAATACTATCTAAAAAATTGAAACTAGTTGTCTGTACCCTTAGTAAACTATCTGACAAACAATAAATTAAAAACTGAGGCTTAGTATTTGTTTCTAACCAAAGTTTATTTGGAATAAATATAGTATCTTGAGCGATATTTTTTAAGAATAATTGTAAAAAATCATTAGTGAATAATAGTTGACAATTTAGTAATTTATTACCTATTAAATGGTTACTAAACGTTTTATATTCAATAATTTGAGAAAATGATTTTGAATACATAAATAACAAAAATATAATTAATTTAATTTTCATAGCCTTCAGAATTTAATTTATTATCAATTTCATATTTTAAATATTTTCTATAATCTTTCTTATATTTTTCTATCATTTTTAAATATGCATTGTGTTTTTGTACTGAAAATCCACCTAATAAACTTTCAAGTTCAATACACCAATGATAAACAGCTAATTCATCACGGATATAATTAGTAGGTTTGAAAAATAATCAATTTTGGGTGAAATTATATCATGCGTTGGATTTTCGATTAAATATAATAAAAAATCATCAAGTTTAGTATCTGTATATTCAAAAATACCTTCGTTATATAAAAGATTTTTTAATATAAAATTCTCAAATAAATCATCTCCAATCTTAACATTTTGTCTAATAAACACCAATGCTTCTTCTTTTGTTTTAAAACTATACGATACTGTCTCTGAATATTGTTTCTTTACTGTGTAAATTTGATTATCTACATAACGATAAGGATAAATTTTATTAATATAATTTACTCGATGTAAATATTCGTGGAATATAGAAATTTGTATATCTCCATCTGTATATTCTTCGGAATAAGATATTGAAATATTTTTTGAAGGAGAAAAAAATGAATATTCTGCATTAGCAAAATAAATATTATTTAGAGATAAAAATTCTACTTCTCCCTTTATATTAATTATATAATCTCTATATGCATATTTATTATCTTCTTTTGATAGTATATTTTCTTCAATTATTTCGTTAAATTTAGTTTCTGTTCCTTTTTTATACGTATAGTTAATACAAAAATTTTTAACAAAATCTATTATTCTTTGTTTTCTATCACCTTTACTTTCCCCTTCACTTTCCTCCTTACTCCACTTCATCCAAACCCTGCTCGGGTCTTGGATTTGATCCCACTGGAAATGATAAAGTTCTGTTCCTGAGGAATAATCCATCAAGTTTTGAGTTTTGCCAGAAGAATTTGATGCAGAAAATGCGTGTTCAAGATTTCCAACTCCGTGACCAA
>JAKSUC010000174.1 GCA_024413595.1 Bacteroidales bacterium | reverse complement strand
ATTGTCAAGGTTAACTCACTTTGTTTTAACTAATTAATTTATAGAACATCCCTTATATTTTGAAAAACGACTTGCAAAATTTACACGTTAATATCAGGCAAAAACCAATGAAGCGGTATTTTCTTATTATTGCCGTTGCATTCATTGTCCGTTGTTTAAATCAATTTTCTTTAAACTGCTTTTTATATTGGGAATAGTCGAATAAATGTTTTTATCTTTGTATAAAGATTATTGGTGATGGATAAGATAGTTTTGAAGAAATGTCCCATTGTGGAAAATACGATTAATTTGTTGTGCGACTATCAATTACCAGTTGATGCAGTTGTGGGGGTTATATATCAACTACTTAATAACAAAAGCGAGGATATTTCATTGTTGCAAGAACCAATTTGTAACATACCTTACGAAATACGAAAATCAGACCCAAATTTAAAGGATAAGGCAACGCATAGAATTATTACTAAAAATGGTCATATTTTAATCGGAGAACGTTCTCTATCTATCGTTACAAAAACACCGTATACAACGTGGGAGAAGTCAAGTGAATTTGTTTATGAAATAATTGATTTATTACTAAAAGGTAAGGTTATAAAAAAATATAACTCAATAAATATTAGGTACTTAAACTTTTTTAATGTTAATATATTTGATAATATAAAGTTAAATATTGCTTTTAATAATACGGCGGTTAATTATCCAGCGACAATTCTAAAAACGGAGATTCCATCAAACAACGGGGTTTTTATAAGTGTGCTGCAAATCGCGAATTCTGTTCATATTAAAAATGCAGCATTAAATTTGGATGCAGACGGTTCTTTAATTGACCTTACTGTTGTATGTAAGTCGATTGAAAAAGATTCATTTGAAAGCATTAAAACTATTATTGAAGAATTACATCAAGAAGAAGAATCCTTGTTTTTCAAGTTATTAACTGATAATTTTATAGACAAACTTAAATAATATGGGCAATACAATTACTATAGCAAGCACAATTATTTTAGGGTTTGGTACCATTGTGTCTGTGCCAGACATTTATGATGATTATCATCAATATCATAATTTTGTCTCTAATTATCACGTACAGAAAAATATGGATGATTTTACATTTGAATCAACTAACAATGAAATATTTCAGGTATCTGTTTTAAATACAGATAGTGCTATTTTTGATGAATTAACATCATTTATTCATTCAGTAGTAAATGATTCTAAACCATTAGATTCTGACATTTCCCGTATCGTAAGTGAACATTTTTGGGAACTTATATGATTAATAAAATCACAGAAGATATAAGTCTGTATTTACCACAATATCTTTCAGCAAACGAGAAAGATTCGTTAAAGAAGGAATTGGGAGAGTTCTCTAAAAATGGTACGCAAAAAAACATTTATACCAACGCATTAGATAAAGCAAATTACTTACTACAGGGGGATGGAATTTGCAATGTGCAGTATTGCAATTTCCCAAATACAGAGATTAGACAGATTCCTGTTCTTTTATTGTCGAATACTTGTGATATGTCCTTGGATAACAAAAGAATTAATCCGTGTCGAGTATCTTTTGCCCCATTGATAAACTTGGAAAAATACCAAAATCAACTATTAATAAGTTTAAAAGATAAGGATAGAGTAGAATCTCATATAAATGATATTAAAAAACAACATATCACTCAAATTTTATATTTGCCGAAAGGTGGAAAGTTAGAATATGAAGCGTTAGTTTTTTTTGATATGGCCATTAGCCTTCCGCTGAATGATGAATTGGTGAAAAATATGTGTGAAAACAAATTATTTACTTTGAGTGATTTCGGATTCTATTTGTTTTTATTAAAGTTATCTGTGCATTTCACGCGAGTAAAAGAAAAAATAGGAAGAAATACTGGTGTGGATTACGGCGCCAATGATTAAAGCGTCTGATAACACATTTTAATTCATTTTCCAGAGTTGTCTGATTTTAGGCTATGTTACACATAACCTTATTTCATTATTTTTACAAGCGTAGGAATTAAACGCCAAATAAGATGTATAACAAATCTAATTGTCAGGTACTTACACTTGCAGATATCTTTTTTATGACATTGGAGAAGATGTCTAAAGACGATAAGTTTAAATCATTTGTGAGAAAAGTAAAAACGTTAATGGATGTTCCTGAATGTGCGGAATATCTTATGGTGGGTTCTATAAATTAACCTTTCACCCATCAGAACCCGTTAAACAGGT
>JAKSUC010000173.1 GCA_024413595.1 Bacteroidales bacterium | reverse complement strand
TTTAAAAAAATTCAAAAAACAGTAATAAAAAAGATGAACTTTATGTTCATCTTTTTTGTGTACAAAAAATATATAAAATAATAAATGGTAAATATTGACATTAAGACGGATTATTGATATAATTTGTGCGGAAGATTTGTCTTGTAATAAAGATTTTAAGGTGATAAGAGAATATTAACAAATTAGTAAATACAACATTGGAGGTAAAAATAATTATTCATTTATCACTTAGAACAATTTAATATCATTTAATAAAACTATTTATGTAACTATTAACAGATTGATTAAGCATTTTTGCATAGGAGAAGAAATTATGAATATGTTTACAAATAGTATTATTAACATTATTTATACTCTTTTTAATTCTATCATGCCTGAATATGTTAAAGTACTATTTGTAATAGTATCAGCATCTACATATTTTGTAGGCATGATTTTTTCATTTTTCCATTATAAACAGAGATTTAGATATCCACTGCTTTATACAATTCCAGTTGTAAGAATTTTTGCGATTCTATTTGAAGATGATGATTACACTGAAATTAAAAGAGCACAAAATATCTGTTTTTGTTCTATTGTTTTTGCAATTGCATGTTTATATATATCGACGTTGGGTGAAGAAGGATCGATTATTATGTCTGCTTTTGCATTAATATCAATTGTTATAACAACCATTTCGGGTGCATATCTTAATTATCATTTGTTGTGCGAGGCTGATGGTATTAAGAAATCAAAAAGACATTTGATATTTGGAATACTTCTTTATTTTTTTCCATTCCTTTATATGTATTTTACTTTGCCAAAAGAATATAAGGGTAAAAACTTGTATAGTAAATTTGCAAGTGTATTAGCTTTTATTGTTTTTGTTGAAGCAGCATTAGTTATTCCACCAATCGAAGTAAGAGCAGAAGAATATCATGTAGAAACAAACTGTTCTATATGTAATAATTCCGAATCACGAATGATGTATAAGGTTGTATTTTACAGTTATGAAAATGATACTTCAACATATAAAAACTATATAGGCGTAACATGTAATGATTGTGAAATTATTCATATCTTAAATACAGATTCTGATTGGGGATTTGCATTTGATGGTGATGGAAGTGTTGTAAATAACGACCTGCAAAGGAGCGCTGGATTTGTTGATTTTTCATGTATTGATAGTTCTTATACTTCTTATGTTCCATATTGTTTTGACAAAGATTTAACATCAGGTGTATTAGTTTTCATGTTTCAGGATGGTTATGAACCTGAATGTTCAAATTTTTATTATAATGGTGTACATGAAATTTTTAATAATACAAAATTAAATTGTATACCTTATAAATTGATTCCTTCGGGAGAAAACATATATGCTACTTTAAAAAATTTGGATTATGCAATTGATCAAGATGCTAAAGAATGCAAACCTAAAAATATAAATTTTAAGGTTAGTAATGTGATTGACAATAATCAAAATGGAGCATATACTAGTGATAAAGGAAACAATGTTAATACTCAAATTGAAACGGAAGAAAAGATTAGTATAACTAATGTATTGAAAGATGTCGATTGGGGTCAAACTGCAAAAGATTCTTTAGTAAAAAGTTTAGGAGCAGTTGGAGTTGGAATTGGTCTTGCAGCACTTGCTAGTTTGTCACCTGTAATAGCAACAGGAATAGGAATACTTGGAGCTGTATCAGCGATAACATACACAGCATCGACAATTACTCGAGCAATAAATATTGCAAAGAATGATGATTTATCTATTGAAGATAAAGAATATGCTTGGGCAGGATTTACGAGTGATGTTTTATCTGATGGTGTAGCAATAACAGCGGGATTGGTTGCATATAGTTATTTTAAACCACAGTTTACAAATGCATTAGTAAAAAATCAGTTACTTTCACCAAATACTTTAACTGAATTAGAAAGCCATCTTATGGAAGGTAAATTTGATTCTAATAAAGGCATTATCGGAGGGCATGAAAAATCTGATTTTATTCAAATATGTGATGATAATAATCTTTTGATTTTAAATGAAAAACCAATGAATATTAAAGGCGTTTCTGCCATCGAATATAAGATTCCAAGAAAAGATGGAAGCGGATTATATAAGAGTACTTCTGCTACCAAAACGGTGTTTGATAGTTCTATCATATCAAAAGAAGAATTTATGAATTATGGTTTGGAGGCTATTGATAATTATATAGCATCTAATTCTGGAAAAATAATTGAAGGAAAAAATAGTTCATTTGATTCAAATGGAGTAACTTGGGAATTTTATATAAGAGATGGAAAGGTAAAAACTATTTATCCATTAAATTAAAGAGGTATATATATGTTTAATTTT
>JAKSUC010000172.1 GCA_024413595.1 Bacteroidales bacterium | reverse complement strand
CCAGAATCACCTATATATAAGGTATCTTCTTTATTAATTCCCATATTATATAGAATAGATTCCACAGCTTGGGGAGAAGGTTTTCTTTCGATTCCTTCTTTGCTTCCTATTACATACTTTAAATCAATTTCTTTATAATGTTTTTTAATTAATTCTTTAGTGTATTTATCATCTTTGTTAGAATTAACTCCTATTACAATACCAAGTTTAGATAACTCTTTTACTAGTTCAACCATTCCTTTATAAGGATAAGTTGTTTTTAAATATTCCTTGCTATAAAATTCTTGGAATAGTTTTAATGCTTCATTCTCTTCTATTTCATTTTTTGGATTAACGCATTCACTTACAAGCCTTTTTATTCCGTTGCCGACATGAGAAATAATTTCTTCTTGAGATTTGAGTTCTCTATTAAGTGATTTTAAAGTAAGATTAATTGAATTAGCTAAGTCTTGTTTTGTATCTAACAAAGTACCATCTAAATCAAATATAACTGCTTGGACCATTTTATTTTTTATCAACTATATTATCAGAATCTTTATAAATAGAATTTTCTTTAATAACACCGCGAACAAATGATAATGGATAAATTGTTGTATTTTTACCAATTACTGTTCCGGGATTTAATACAGAGTTGCATCCAACTTCTACACAGTCTCCTACTAAAGAACCAAATTTTTGTAAATTGGTTTTTATTATTTCTTTCCCGTTTTTTATTTCAACATTTGTTTTATCAGATTTAATATTTGATGTTATTGCTCCTGCACCAAAATGTGCTTTGTATCCTATTACTGAATCCCCAATATAATTAAAATGAGGAATTTGTGCTTCATTAAAAATAATTGAATTTTTTATTTCACATGAATTCCCAATTACACAATTTTTTCCTATCAAAACATTTCCTCTAATAAATGCTCCGTGTCTTATTTCCGTTCCTTCACAAATTACACAAGGTCCTTCAATGCAACAAGATTCACAAACTTTACATGTTTTGTGAATATAAATATTATTATTAATAATATCGTATTCAGAAAGATCTAATTTTTTTGAAACTTCTTCAATAATATTAGAAATACTTGGAACTATTTTCCAAAGCTCATCAAATTTGGCCAGCTCACTCTTAGCAATACATTCGTTAAAGTTGAATAAATCCATCATTTTTTAACCTTACTTTTTAATTTTATCACTCAAAAAAGCCACTATTTTCGGACTTTCCCACAAATCCACAATAAGGCTTTTCCACATATTGTGGAAAAGGTGGAAAACTTAAAATATTGTTGTTTTTCTTATATTTTTCTCATTATTTTTTCAACAGTTTCTTGTTGAAAACCTTTAAAAACCCACTATTTTCAACTGTTAGCAAGTTTGGGGAAAACTTATCCACTATTTATCCACATTTTATTTTGTGGAAACCTGTGGAAAACTCTAAAACCCCCTATTTTATCAACATTTTTGTTGCTATACATTGTGGATTGTGGAAAAATGTACAAATTTTTGTCTTGATTTGTGGAAAACTTATGTCTATAATAATACTTACCTAAAGACTATGGAAAATTACGAATTCTATTACAAAGATGTCTGGGAGAGGACTCTTGAATCAATCAAAAAAGAAGAAGCTTTCAAAATAAAAGAAGAAGATTTTTATTATTTTAATGGCTCTCGTTTATATGGTTGCAACGATAAACTTGCAACTATTTCTACTCCTCTTGAGATAGGATCTATTTGTTTAAATAGTTATAAAGAAATTATTGCTGCTCATTTATCAAAAATATTAAACAAAGATTTACAAATCTATATTGCTCCTGAAAAAACATTAATGCCAAACAAGAGTGAAATAGAAAATTATCAAACATTAATTAAAACAAAAGTAATTGATTCAGAACAATCATTTGCTAACTTCGTAATTGGTAAATCAAACTCTCAAGCACATGTTGCGGCCCTTACTGTAGCAACAAACCCTGGTTTAACATACAACCCGTTATTTATTTATGGTAATTCAGGATTAGGTAAAACACATTTACTAATGGCTGTTGCTAATAGAGTTAGAGAGTCAGATAATAATAAAAAAATTATTTATATTGGTAGTGGATTAGACTTTGTTGAAGCAGTTGCAGAAGCATCTAAAAATAAATCATTAAATCAATTAAAACAATCTTTTTATGATGCAGATTTATTAATAGTTGACGACATTCAGTTCTTAAAAGGTAATAAAGAAAAATCGCAAGAAATTTTCTTCTCTATTTTTACTGAACTTGTTAATAATAAAAAACAAATTTGTTTAGCAGCTGATAAAAAACCTGAAGACATTGAGGGGCTAGAAGAAAGAATTACAACAAGATTTAACGCTGGCCTAGTTGTCCCTATCCTAGCCCCAGAATATGAAA
>JAKSUC010000171.1 GCA_024413595.1 Bacteroidales bacterium | reverse complement strand
CAAACAAGTTTAATTAATGAATACATAAGTAAACGGTATTCAGCCTTGGATTTACAAAACGAATTACAGAATTTAATTTGTAAATATAATGAATTAAAACATACATATTTATTTGTATATGCTGTTGATTTTGATAAGATGCGTATTCCTGGATTGGATTTATCACTTTCTTCTTCTGATTATCATTTTATTCATGAAATGCTTCGAAAAATTGATTCAAAAAACCTTGATTTTTACTTAGAAACACCTGGAGGGTCTGGAACAGCAGCAGAAGATATTGTTTCTTTTCTCCACAATAAATTTGATACTGTAAACTTTTTGATAGCTGGAGAAGCAAAAAGTGCTGGAACAATTATGGCTATGGCTGCTGATGAAATTTATATGACCGATAGTGGTAGCCTTGGACCAATAGATGCTCAAATGAGAATTGGTCGGTCTGTAGTATCTGCTTTTGATTATATAAATTGGATTAATGATAAAAGATCTGAAGTTTCAAAAGGTATTCCTTTAAGTCCAGTTGATGCTACAATGATAGCTCAGATTTCTCCAGGAGAATTGGAAGGTGCTGTAAATGCACTTAGTTTTGCAACTGATAAATTAAAAGAATGGCTTCCAAAATACAAATTCAAGAATTGGAAAGAAACAGAAACCTCAAAAACTCCTGTTACAGAAGAAATGAAAATGACACGTGCTAATGAAATTGCAACAGCAATGGCTAATCATAAACGTTGGCGTGATCATGGAAAATCATTAAAAATTGCAGATTTAGAAGGTTTAGGTTTGAAAATCAATCGTGTTGAAAATGACGAAAAACTTGAAGACATCGTTTATAGAATTAAAATTGTTATTATGTTGATGTTTGCAAGTAGTAATCATTATAAAATTTACCAGACAGCAGATGAACAACTATATAGCGATATTAATATTTCACAGCCAGCAAGACAAGTCCCTCCTGTTTCCCCTGTTCATTTTGGAGGAATTATATGTCCACAATGTAAAAGAAATATTCAAATATACGCAAAACTTGCACCTATTCCAGCCCAGGCTGAAGAAGAATTAAAAAGACAATTTACTCCTTTCCCGTCTGACAATAAACTAAAATGCGAATGTGGTTGTTCTATTGATGTTTCTGGAGTTAGAAATCAAATAGAACATCAAGCGGGTAAGAAAATAATTGAATAATTAACTATATTAGATTAAAATAATGGTATTGGAGTTTTTATGGACGAAATGTTACCTTTAGATTTTACTATTTATTCTCAGTTTGTCGATACTGTGAAAGAAAAAGTTAAGGATGAAGGTTTGGATTTGTGTCCTGTTACTGCACGAGAACCTGATGCATCAGATTTTCAAGTAGCAGATTCATCCGAAATTTTATTTAGCGTTTCAAACTGATATTTATTAAGACGAACAAGATTGTTCGTCTTTTTTATTTTATATATGATAATATTTCTTTATATTTATATATTTTGTTTTTTTCAACAGAAATCCATAATGAAGTAAATAATGGTATCAAAATAACTATAAATGATATTATTTGTAGTTCTGATTTTTGATTAATAATATTATAGAATTCCTTACAAGAATTAAAAAATAGTATAACAAGAGAAAATAAACTAGTATTAGAAATTCCTTCATAATATAAAGAATATTTACTGTTGAAGTTCTCAATTTCTGTTGATAATTCTACATTAATTTTTTGAATTTTTGTTTTACCAATTTGTTTTATTTTTTTTTGTACTAATTTTCTTTTTTCTATTTTTGTTTCTAAATTGTCAATAAGACTTTCAGCAAATTTTTTTTTGGAAGTTGAAACAAATTTTATAGTAACAATCATTCCAAAAAAGAAATATCCTATTTGAACAAAAAAAGAAATGATAAATAAATAAGAAGCAATTTCAATATTGAATTTCGTTTTAATACTAATTAATGCCAGAATTTCAATAATAAGTGGTATGCCTGTCCATAGTAAAGGTTGTGTAATATCTGATAAATGTAGAGATTTGGAATTTTTTTCAATAATTAAATTTACTAACTCAATTAGTTGTTTTCTTTCATTATCATCTATCTTCATTCCTACACCTCATACTTCTGAATCACATCACTATATTCATGCCATCCAATAACTTTATCATGCTGTAATCTTCCGATTACGATACTTGGTGCAACAGTCTGGCTTTCTGCAAAGGAATTGATTTTTTCCAAAGAAAAATTTCTTGCATTCACAAACTGAGAATAAGCAGATGAATCTAGTAACATTTTTTGTGCAAAGTTATCGGCTTTAGTTTCTCTGGTATTTTCCACGCTTTCAAAATCTATGAACTTTTGTTTTGAGTCTCCGTTTATAAAATGACCAATTTCATGGAATAAGGTAAACCAGA
>JAKSUC010000170.1 GCA_024413595.1 Bacteroidales bacterium | reverse complement strand
GAAAATTCTCGAAACTGGCATTGCTATAATTAACGACAGAACGAGCACGATAAAAGACGGAATATTAAAGCTGTTCATAATTTCTTTATCTGTCATTCCAAGAATCTTAAACAATGCGATATTTTTAGTATTCTTGTCCATTAAGTGTCTCGTTAATAAAAACATCATTAATACATAAACAGCCGTTCCTGCTACTATAACCATGATTGAAATAGTATTGTAAGTTTTAACCATCATTTTAGCATCTGTTTCTAACGTTGAAGGGGTTATTATGGATTCAATATGTTCGTCTTTAAAACAATCTAAGACATGATCAGAAAAGTATCCGTTTAAAATAATACCTTTCAAATCATATTCGATTCCATAAAACTTCAAAATTCTTTCAATAGACTCTTCATAAGGTTCAATTCTATTTTTATAAGTTAAATTCGAGGTAGTCCTAATTGGAGCAAACAAACAAGCACTAGAATAATATTTGTATATTCCGGCCACTTTATAAGTAATGTTTGTTCTTGAATTTGAATCGAAAAATGTTAATTTGTCATTAACACCAACACCATATTTATCTTGGAAACCGGATGAAATGAAGACAGTGTCTTCTTCATAATTTGAAAAATCAATATCTATATATTTGCTATTATCAATTATGCCATACATTGATATGGTGCATTGTTTATAACCGGCTTGTTCATAATCAAATGAATACATTCCAAATTTTTCCACGTTTGGTTCATTACATTCTACCGGCAATTTTAGTAAATACATGTTTTCACAAAAAGCTTCATTTATTACATTGTTTATTTGATTATCGACACACGTCTTAAGTGAGACTCCAGTCGTAAAAAGGATTGAACCAAGAATAACACCTATAAATAAAAATAGGTAATTTGCGAAATTTTTCATGAAAATTCTTTCTCTTAGTCTTGCGAAAAATCTCTTTTTATTTTTCAACACTTTTGTTCCTTTTTGAGAAGCATGTTCAATTTCCCCTCTTAAAAATTGAGATGTTGGTTTTCGAATAAACAAAGCAACTATCAAAAGCGAAATCGCAAACAATATTGCTGATGGAACGATTGTTGTTAAAACAAAAACATCCCAATAGAAAGGTATCGAAATTAATTTAAAAGAAAATAGTTCTGTGAAAATATCAGCAAATATTGGGGCAAAAGCAAAATAACCTAACAAATTACCAACAATTGACGAGACAAGAATTACAAATAAAGGTAATAATAAATAAAACGATGTGAGTTGTGTTCGCGTAATTCCTGTCGCTCTTAAAGTGCCAATTACTTTCGATTCTTCGATTATTCTTGAAGTTGTATCAATAGAGAAAACAAACGCTATAATAGCAATCATAACGTACACAAATGCTAGAATAATAGGTGTATATTGTGAGGCATAATTTTTAGGAGTGATTATATTTCTATTTTCATTTGCTGGTAAAAACTTAATAACAAAATTCATGTCTTTTTTTGTCAAATTATTAATAGAGTTTTTTATTTCGGCAGAAACAGCATTTTTTTCTTCATCGCTTAATTGTTTATTAAATTTATATGCATATGAAAAAGTTAAATCGTTAACTGGAAATTTAGAAAAAGATTCATTATTTACATATCCAAGTAAAAATTCTTCAAATTTAAAAGCTATATCAGCACTGGATTTTCTAATACTAGGATAATCAGAGAAATAGCCTCTACCAACTATGTTAAATTGATAACTATTTATTGAAATGGTTTCACCAATCTCGTATTTATTATAATCTGCATAGCTTTCTTCTAATAAAATTTCATCAACAGCATTTGGCATACGCCCACTTGAAAGTGATATCTTATTAATTTCATTTCTATTCGTGTATACATTTACATAATTATTCTCGTTATTTTTGTTAACAAATTTAACGTTATAATATGAATTTTCTTCAATATTTAAATCGTATTCTTCTTCAATGGTTTTAATATTTTCGTCGCCAAATTTAAAGAAAGTAGAAAATTCACCATCTTCAGTATTTTGTGAACTTAACATTGAATAATATGATTGGTCAACCGCTTGAGTTCCTATTAAATAACCAGAGACTAAAGAAATCAAAATAATAAGAAAAACATGCAAAATAAAAAACTTGAAGTAATTCTTTTTATACTCACGCGGTGCTCTTTTTAATATGGTTTTTGAAAAAATGCCTACCATTCGATTTCACTTATTGCTTTCTTATTATTATTAACTTCATTAGAGACAATAACTCCATCTTTTAAAGTTATAACTCGATCCGCCATTTCTTTAAGTGCGGCATTGTGAGTTACCATAATTATTGTCGCTTGATATTTTTGATTAATTTTTTCGAATATAGACAAAACTTCTTTACTAGACTTATAGTCTAATGCTCCAGTTGGTTCGTCTGCTATAATGATATCAGGATTTTTAGCAATGGCTCTACCAATAGAAACACGTTGTTGTTGTCCACC
>JAKSUC010000017.1 GCA_024413595.1 Bacteroidales bacterium | reverse complement strand
ATAAAGAATTTAGGAGACTTATCACAAGATTTTTGTGTTCTCCAAACACCTTTTTGAAGGTTAAATCTGCTTTGGGATTAAGGTATTTGCTCATAGCTTTTTATTTTATAGTTTTTCGATTTCATCTTTGGATAAACCTGTTATTTCTGATATATCTTCAATTGGATATCCTTTTGACTTCATCTTTTGGGCATTTTTTATTTTTTCTTCCACTCTACCTTCTTCTCTACCTTCCACTCTACCTTTTTCTTCGTATTCTAATAATGCCGAACGTTCAGTAGAAATATCAAGCCAATATTTATTGTACGCTTCAAGTTCTTGTGCAGAATATGCTGCTTGCTCAACTATTTCTAGAGCTTCTGATGTTTCTGGGTTATTAAGTAATTGTGGATCTGCGTCAATTGTATAATCATCAATTTCGGTTAAAAATTTTAACCATAAATCTGCAATTTTGTTTGCTCCTTTGTTTAATGGCTTTCCTAAAGTTTTATATTTTTGCAAATCTACAAATATCAATGCTATATCTTTATGAATATCTTCTGGATTATGTGTATTTGTTAAGTAATATTCATGAATTATGTCTTCTTTGTTGCAATCAGCTGTTTTTATTTCAGACTCGTTTACAAGACTAAGTGCATAAACTTCTTTAAGGGTTTCAAAAGTTTCTCCTCTTCTGAGTTGATTGCTATATGTGAATACAGCATTGTATAATGTACGAGAAAAGAATGCTGTAGTCCAATAGTTTTGCATCTCAACAACAAATGTACGTCCATAATTGTCGGTACATTTTACGTCAACTATTGAATATTTATCTTTTGTATTGCCATTATGATTTTCTGGATTAAGATATTCAACAGATTTTATTTCCATACCTTCAGGTAATGGTAATAAAGAATTTAGGAGACTTATCACAAGATTTTTGTGTTCTCCAAACACCTTTTTGAAGGTTAAATCTGCTTTGGGATTAAGGTATTTGCTCATTTTTTGTATTTTGAATATCGCTACAAATATAAAAAATATTTATTTTAATATTTATTTTAATTTCTATTATTCTATTTTTTTGCAACTAATCCATAAAAAACGTATTTTTTTGTGTGTTATTTACATAATGAATTTTAAATGTTTTGAAAAACTGTATAATTAATTATTGACCCACAAAATTGGTGTTACCATTTATCTGTAATATTGTTGCCAAATCACTTGCAAAGGGTGTCTTGTTTATAAAATTACTTTCAAATCAATTGAATTAACAACTTTTTATTGCACTAGTAAATAATATATATATTGCAATAAATAAAAAAAACAGGAAAATTTGTAAAAATGATACTTTATGATTATTCTATAAATGATTATTAGTTTGATTATAATGGTTATTGTTATTATTATCGTCCTTTTCGTCGTTTAAAAACATATTCTACAAAACCATAAAAATATTCTTATTTATATTAGCAACAAATCCAAAAATTATTCGTAATTTTGTGTAGAAATTACGCAATGAAAATTAAATACTATGAAAACTGTATTATTAATTATTGACCCACAAAACGATTTTTGCGAAAATACAGGAACTCTTTATGTTCCAGGTGCTGTTGGTGACATTACTCGTCTTGTAAATTTTATCAACAAAAATGCTGATAAAATTGATTATATTCATTTTACAACCGATGATCATCAACCAAACGACATTTCGCACGCAAATTTTTGGATTGATAAAGATGGCAATCATCCTAATCCTTTCACTATTATTAAAGCCGATGATGTTAAAAATGGTGTTTGGAAACCTGTTAATTATGATGTTGATAAAGCTTATAATTATATCAATCAGTTAGAAATTAAAGGTAAATATGCTCACATAATTTGGCCAACTCACTGTATAGCAGGTTCTCATGGAGCAGATATTTGTGAACCTTTAATGAATGCCGTTTTAGATTGGACAAAAAATGGTAAATATTACGGAATTACTCGAAAAGGTACGTATCCTTATTCTGAACATTTTGGAGCTTTTATGGCAGAAATTCCAGACGCAAACATTCCTGAAACTCAATTTAATCAACAGCTTGCTGATATGTTGAATTCTTTTGATAAAGTATATATTGCAGGTGAAGCAAAAAGTCATTGCGTTGCTAATACTATTTCACAACTTTTTGATACAATGCCTCAATTAGTAAAAAAACTTGTGATATTAGAAGATGCAATGAGTCCAGTTGCTGGTTTTGAACATACAGCCGATGCTGTTTATCAAAAAGCCGTTGAGTTAGGTGCAAAAATTGAAACTTGTTGTTAAATAAAATGAATAAAAAAAGTCGTTCAATTTTGAACGGCTTTTTTTATTATATTTGTAAAAAACAAATAAATATGTGGCCTTTTGAATTAACTCACAAACGTATCTATAAGCGAATGGGATACGAATTAGATCAAAAAGAATATTATTTTAGATATTTAAGCGAAATACAAAATTGGAGTCAACATATTTTAAATACTAAACGCTTTATTATTAATAGCGCAAAACGTTGCAAGGAATATAAAACTGCAGTTGTTTTAGGTAGTGGTTGGTGTATTGATGTACCAGTTATGGAACTAAGTAGACAATTTGAAAAAGTATATTTTGTTGATTTATTTCATCCTAAAAAAGTGGTTCAAAAGTTTTCTGAATTTAAAAATATTACTTTTATTGAGGAGGATATAACAAAAATTGTTGCTGATACTTATAATAGTATTAGTCGTTATAAAAATTTTACTGTAGACATGTTAATTTCTTCTCCAAATTATACAACAGCCGATTATAGCGATATTTTAGAAAATTTTGATTTTGTTGTTTCTGTTAATACTCTTGCATTTTTAGATAATTTGATATTAGAGTTTCTAGTTCATAAAGAATTGATTGATGATTTAGCTTCTAAAAATTTAAGAAAGTTTATTCAAAGTTATCATCTTTCTATGCTACCCCGTAATCGTTCTTGTGTTATAACACCTTTTAGAATACATAGATATAATATTGATGGTCTTGAAATTTCAGACAAAGCATTAACCTATCTTGAACCTGAAATGATTTCAAATTCAAACGATTGGATATGGAATTTTAGTTCTCCGCATTTAACATCTGGAAGTGTTGAATACGCAGTTAAAGCATGGAATTTATAGACTAATTAAAAAAATAAGTAGAAAGTAGTAAGTAGCAAGTACGAGTATGACATGAGAGTCTATTCAAAAATTACCAATTTAATTTCTGCAAGAAATTTAGTAGTCTAATTCCACTACAGTAACACCAGCACCACCAAGTTCTATTTTATCGTCGTGACAACGAGAAACAATTAATTGAGAATTTAAGTAATCTCGTATCATACTTCTAAGAGCTCCAGTACCAGTTCCATGTAGAATTTTAATTTCATGATTGCCCGAAGCAAGAGCATCGTCAACATATTTTGCAACCTTTTCAAGAGCTTCGTCGCCTCTAAGTCCTCGAACATCAAGTCCAAATAAAAATCCGCCTCGTTTCTTTTCACTTTCAATATTTACGTGAACTTTGGGAGTTTCTTTCTTGTCTGGTTCTTTTTTAACAACACGTTTCAATCTTTTGACTTTTACAAAAGTTTGCATATGACCCATTTGAATTAAAGCAGTTTCGTCTTTAATTTCAAGAATAACCATTTCATTTTCTCCGTCATCAAGTGTTACCTTGTCGCCTGGTTGAAGTGGCTTTTCTATAGGTTTTTGTTGCGCAAGTTTAGCTTGTTCAAGAGCTTTTTCTTCACGTTTTTTTGCACGTCGTTCAGCTCTATCAATTTGCTTTTGACGCAAACGTTCTATTTTTTCATCCAGAAGACGTTCTTCTTCAGATATTTGTTTTGTTATTTCTTCTTTAAAAGTTTCGTATTCTTTACGAATTTCACGAGTTTTTTCTTTTTCAGCTGATGCTTGTTTTATTTCAAATATAGTGTTTTCAATCTTTTGATTTGCACTTTTAAGAATTTCTTCAGCTTTTAGTTTTGTGGCTTTAATAATGTTTTTGCGTTCGTTGATAGTAAATTCAGTTTCAGAAGCGCATTGTTCTTGCATTTTAGAGAGATTTTTTTCTCTATTTAGTGCATTTTCTAAAGTAATTTTTAATTTGCGTCTATCTTCGTCTAATTCTTGCATACGTCGTTCATAATCGATATGATCACGTCCGGCAATAGCTTCTGCTTTTTGCAAAATTCTTATATCTAAACCAGTTTTTTTTGCCATTTCAAATGCAAACGAATGACCTGTTTTTCCAGTTTCCATTATAAATAGAGGCTTCATACATGTATTATCATAAAGCATTGCTCCATTTATAAGTCCTTCTGTAACTGTTGCGTAGTTTTTTAAATTTGTGTAATGCGTTGTGATTACACCTTTTACATATCGTTCGTTTAATCTTTCTAAAACAGCTTCTGCAATTGCACCACCTAAAATAGGTTCTGTACCTGTTCCAAATTCATCTATTAAAATAAGAGAACGGTTTCCTGCATGTTCAAGAAAAGTTTTCATATTTTTTAGATGTCCACTATATGTACTTAAATCATTTTCAATAGATTGTTCGTCTCCAATATCTATAAAAATATCATTAAATAAACCTAAAGTTGAATTTGGACTAATAGGAGTTAATAAACCACATTGGTGCATATATTGAATAAGACCTGTGGTTTTTAAACAAACAGATTTACCACCAGCATTTGGCCCAGAAATCATTATTATTCTCTGTTTGTCGTTAAGTTCAATATCAAGAGGAACAGCTTTTTTGCCCTCAGCTTTGAGAGTTTTTTCTAAAATTGGATGTCGAGCAACTCGCATATCAATAGTAGGAGTTTGTGCAATAATTGGCATATCAGCATCCATATCAAGAGCAAGGCGTGCTTTTGCACGTGCAAAATCTAAATCTCCAAGAATATTACTTGAAAATAATAGGTCTGGAATATGTGGGCGAATTTTATCAGATGTGGCAATTAATATTTTAATTATTTCGCGTTTTTCAGCAAATTCTAGTTCTCTAACAGCATTATTTAATTCAACACTTTCGATAGGTTCAATAAAAGATGTTTTACCCGTTGATGATTCATCAACAACAATACCTGATATTTTACGTTTGCTTGCGCTTGATACAGGAATTAATAATTTACCATCTCTAATGTTTACTTCTGCGTCAGCATCTGTCCACCCTTGACTCTTTGCAGATTTTAATAGTCGATTTACAACACTTGCTATTGATGCACTTTTTGTTTTGATATCAGAACGAATTTTTCTTAATTCAGGAGACGCATCGTCGCGAATTTCTCCATTGTCTGTCATTACATTATTAATAGCATTAAAAATTTCATGCTCAATAATAATACCTTCGCACAATTGTCTTAAATAAGGATATTCATTGTCTTTGGCACGTTTAAAAAATAGAACAATATTTTTTAAAGTGTAGGTACATCTTTTTAAATCAAAAAGTTCTTGTATTGTTAAATATGTATTTTCAATAGAAATTCGTTTTAATCCTTGACGAACATCAAAATAACTATCTTGCGGAAAATCTTTAGAAAACATACAAATTTGTTTAAATTCGTATGCAAGATTAAGTTGAGTTTTAATCTTATTGAAGTCATTACAAAATTCCATTTCGTTAACTTTGTCTTGACCCAAACCACCTATACAATAATATTTAACTAAATCTCTAATTTTGTTAAAACCAGTTTTTAACTCAAAATTTTTTGGGTAAATCATTTTATCCTATTCGTTATGGTCTTGATTATTTGAATTTGAGTTTTTATTATTATTTTCTATATTTGTTTTGTTTATAGTTTTATTTTCTTTGTTATTTTGAGGAATATAAATAAGTTTTTTGTCGTATTTAATCATATAATTACTTCCAGAATTTGTGTATTCTTCATGAATATGTCGTTTAACAACAACTTTGTATTTTTGAGCAAGTTCTTTAGGTAATTTATTTTCTTTTAATTCTTTAATATATTTATTAATTAAAGACAATTCTTCAAACTTATCTTGTTTTACAAGAGTTTTTCTATATAAAAGAAGAAGTCTAGGCAAATCTTTTTTACCAATGTTATGATTTTTGATTTCGATGATAATAAAAATCAAAATTATAATAGATAAAATAGCTATAATTACACCTAAAGTACCTCCAAAACCTAATAAAAAACCATTCCACATTTCTTTCATAATATTTTTAAATTTATTACAAATATAAAAAAATAAAATCTAAAGAAAAAATTAAATGGATTACGAATAAATTAAGAAAATATAGATTGATTTTTATGCAACATTACATCTTCAAACAATGTATAATATAAAGTGTAACTACAAATATTATTAATATTACTACAATAACACATTAAACAACCTTATACGTAAACAAATTAAATAATTATTAAATTTTAAAATCCTAAAACTAAACTTAAAAACGTAAAATATTGAAAAATAATAAAATAACAAAAAACATAATATAAATAGAATAAAAATTAAAAAAATAACAGAATAAAAGGTTGTAACCAATTGAAAAATATTTACCTTTGCAATCCGAAATAAATTAATTTTTAGATAAGAAAAATGCCTACAATTCAACAGTTAGTAAGGAAAGGAAGAAAAACTCTTACTGTAAAGAGTAAGTCTCCGGCATTAGATTCTTGTCCACAACGTCGTGGTGTATGCACTAGAGTTTATACCACCACTCCTAAAAAGCCTAACTCAGCAATGCGCAAAGTTGCCAGAGTAAGACTTACAAATCAAAAGGAAGTGAATGCATACATACCAGGCGAAGGACATAACTTGCAGGAACACTCAATAGTAATGGTTAGAGGTGGCCGTGTAAAAGACCTCCCAGGTGTACGTTATCACATCATCCGTGGAACATTAGATACAGCGGGTGTTGCAAATCGTGGACAACAGAGATCAAAATACGGTGCTAAACGTCCTAAACAGAAAAAGTAATTCAACAATTTGGAGTAATTAGCAATGAGAAAAGCAAAACCCAAAAAAAGACAAATTCTTGCCGACCCAGTATTTGGTGATGTATTAGTGACTCGTTTTGTAAACGACATGATGATCGATGGCAAGAAGAGTATTGCATTTAAAATTTTCTATAAAGCTTTGGATCTTGTTGGTGAAAAAACTAAAGACACCGGTAAGACTCCTACTGAAGTTTGGAAAAAAGCTATGGAAAACATCACTCCTGATGTAGAGGTTAAGAGCCGTAGAGTAGGTGGAGCTACTTTCCAAGTTCCTACTGAAATTCGTCCTGACCGTAAAGAATCTATCGGTATCAAAAACTTGATTCTTTATGCACGTCAACGCTCTGGCCATTCAATGGCTGAAAAACTTGCAGCTGAAATCGTTGCAGCTTACAACGAAGAAGGCGGAGCTTTCAAGAAAAAAGAAGATACTCACAGAATGGCTGAAGCTAATAAAGCTTTTGCATTTTTTAGATTCTAAGACATTTAAATGGAGGTAACCCATAATGAATAGCAATTTACAATTTACGAGAAACATCGGAATTATGGCTCATATAGACGCTGGTAAAACTACAACTACCGAGCGTATATTGTTTTATACTGGTGTAACTCATAAAATGGGAGAAGTTCATGATGGCGCTGCCACTATGGATTGGATGTCGCAAGAGAAGGAGAGAGGTATTACTATTACTTCTGCTGCTATCACTGCTTTTTGGAATTATAATAACCAAAAGCACACTATTAATATTATTGATACTCCAGGACACGTAGATTTTACTGTAGAAGTGGAGCGTTCTTTAAGAGTTTTAGATGGTGCTGTTGCAGTATTTTGCGGTGTAGGTGGTGTTGAACCTCAATCTGAAACTGTATGGCGTCAAGCTGACAGATACAATGTTCCTCGAATCGCTTTTGTTAATAAATTAGATAGAATAGGTGCCGATTTTTATTCAGTAGTTTCTGAAATTGAAGAAAAACTTGGTGCTAATCCTGTTGCTCTTCAAATTCCTATTGGAATTGAAGATAAATTTATTGGTATTGTCGATTTGATTGAAATGTCAGCTTATGTTTGGAATGACGAAGAATTAGGTGCCACTTATAATAAGGTGGATATTCCTTCTGACCTTGTTGACCAAGCAAACGAATGGCGCGAAAAAATGCTTGAAAAAGTTGCAGAAACAGATAATGACCTTCTTGAAAAGTATCTAGAAGATAGTAATAGCATTACTAGCGAAGAAATTAAAAAAGCTATTAGAAACGCAACAGTATCGTTACAAATTGTACCAGTTTTATGTGGTTCTTCACTTAAAAATAAAGGTGTACAAAAATTACTCGATGCTATTGTAGCTTATTTGCCAAGTCCTATTGATATTGGTGCCGTAAAAGGTACAGAACCAGGTAACGACGACAAAGAATTAATCAGAAAACCCGATGATAAAGAGCCTTTCGCTGCTTTAGCATTTAAGATTGCTGTTGATCCTTTTGTTGGTCGCCTTGTTTATATCAGAGTCTATTCAGGAAAACTTAATGCTGGAGATACCGTATATAATGTACGTACTGGCAAAAGAGAAAGAATATCAAATCTTTACAGAATGTACGCAAATAAAGAAACTGCAATCGATTCAATAGAAGCAGGAGATATTTGTGGAGCTGTAGGATTTAAAGATATCCGAACAGGAGATTCATTATCAGACCAAAAACATCCAATTGTTTTTGAATCAATTAATTTCCCTGATCCTGTAATAGGAGTTGCAATTGAGCCCAAAACTCAAGCAGACCTTGAAAAAATGGATCTCGCACTGCAAAAACTTGCCGAAGAAGACCCAACATTTAAAATAAATGTTGATTCTGAAACAGGACAAACAATTATCAGTGGTATGGGTGAACTTCACCTAGATATTCTTGTAGATCGACTCAAACGAGAATATAAAATCGAGATTAGCCAAGGAAAGCCACAAGTAACCTACAAAGAAAGGATATTATCAACTGTAGAACACCAAGAAATATTTAAAAAACAAACTGGTGGAAAAGGTAAATTTGCTGATATAACAGTTAGAATATCTCCATCTGAAGAAGGTGAAACAGGACTAAAATTCATAAACAGCATAAAAGGTGGCGTAATTCCAAAAGAATTTATCCCAGCTGTTCAAAAAGGCTTCGAAGAAGCTATGTGTAATGGTCCATTGGCTGGATTCAAACTGCAAAGTCTTACCGTTGAACTTATTGACGGTTCATATCATAGTGTAGATTCAGACGCTTTGTCATTTGAGATAGCTGCAAAACAGGCTTTTAAAGCAGCATCAGCAAATGCAAAAGCTAAGTTGCTGGAACCTGTAATGGAATTAACAATCGATACTCCTGAAGAATATATGGGAGATGTAATTGCTGATATTAATAAACGTAGAGGCCAGGTAATTAGCACTGATTCAAAAGCAAAGTTGAAAATTATCAAATCGATAGTACCACTTGCAGAAACTTTTGGTTATGTAACTGTTTTGCGCACACTTACATCAGGTAGAGCAATTTCTTCAATGCAATTTAAAGATTATGAAGAAGTGCCTGCAAATGTAGCTCAAGATATTATCGACACGGTAAAAGGAAAAATCACATTTATTGATCAATTATAATAAAACGTATTATGAGTCAGAAGATTCGTATCAAATTAAAATCTTACGATCACAATTTGGTTGATAACTCTGCTGAAAAAATTGTTAAAACAGTAAAAGCAACAGGAGCTGTTGTTAGTGGTCCAATTCCATTGCCAACACGCAAAAGAATATTTACTGTTAATAGATCTACTTTCGTTAATAAAAAATCGAGAGAACAATTTCAGTTATCATCATTCAAAAGATTGATCGACATTTACAGCTCAACACCAAAAACAATTGACGCATTAATGAAATTAGAATTGCCAAGTGGTGTAGCAGTAGAAATTAAGGTTTGATAATTTGATTTAATAAAAAAAATTAACGATTTACCAATATCGGCAGAGCCCGACAAGTAAATAAAATTCTATTAAAAATGTCAGGAATAATAGGAAAAAAAGTCGGAATGACATCAGTATTCAATGAAGAAGGTGTTAATGTACCTGTAACAGTAATTGAAGCTGGTCCATGTGTTGTTTCGCAAATTAAAACCGTAGAAACAGACGGTTATGAAGCAGTTCAATTGGCTTTTGATGATAAAAAAGAAAAAAACTCAACAAAACCAGAAATTGAACGTTTTAAAAAACTCGGCACTACTCCAAAAAGAAAAATTGTCGAATTTAAAAACATTAATGTTGAAGTAAAATTAGGCGACACTATCACTGTTGAATCGTTAGCAAACGATGTTAAGGTTAATGTCACCGGTATTTCTAAAGGTAAAGGTTATCAAGGTGTAGTAAAACGTCATCACTTTAACGGTGTTGGAGGAACTACTCACGGTCAACATAACCGTTTAAGAGCTCCAGGAGGTTTGGGTGCATCTTCTTACCCTTCAAAAGTATTCAAAGGTATGCGTATGGCAGGTCGTACAGGTAACGATACAGTAAAAGTTCGTAACCTCAAGATTGTTAAAATCATTGCTGAACACAACCTATTATTAGTTAAAGGAGCTGTTCCAGGTCCTAAAGGTTCATACTTAATAATTGAAAACTAATGGAAATATCAGTATTTAACATCGAAGGAAAGGACACTGGCAAAAAAATTCAGTTAGCTGATTCAATATTTGCCATTGAACCTAAAGATCATGCCATGTATTTAGACGTTAAACGTTACTTGGCTGACAAAAGACAAGGTACCGCTAAGACAAAAGAAAGAAGTGAAATGTCTGGCAGTACACGTAAATTGAAAAAACAGAAAGGAACTGGTGGAGCTCGTTCGGGTGATGTCAATTCTCCTGTTATGGTTGGTGGAGCTAGATGTTTTGGACCTCAACCACGTGATTATAGCTTTAAACTTAACAAAAAAGTTAAAGTTTTAGCTAGAAAATCTGCTTTGACTTATAAAGCTAAAGATGAGCAAATTATAGTATTAGAAGACTTTAATTTTGAATCACCAAAAACTAAACAATTAGTAAATTTGAAAAATAAATTGAATATTAGTGATAAAAAATCACTTTTAGTTTTGGGAAGTGAAAATAAAAATATATATTTGTCGTCTAGAAACTTAGATAAGTCAGAAGTAACAACTGCCAATAAATTAACTACTTATGATGTTCTTAATGCTCAATCATTAGTATTAACTGAAAGTGCAGTTGAAGTTTTGAATACGATTTTCGATAACAAGTAAGAAAAAAAATAATGGAAATCATAGAAAAACCCATTGTTACAGAAAAATTCAATGCTTTAGCAAGCAAGACTGTTAGAACAGGTAAAAAAGGCAATAAAGCTGGCAGACCTGATACTAGATCTACACGTACAATTTGTAAATTTGCATTTAAAGTTAACCCAAATGCAAATAAAGTACAAATTAAGAAAGCAGTTGAAGAAATGTACAATGTTACTGTAGTTGCAGTTAACACAATGAAATATTCTGGCAAAATAAAATCTCGTTTAACAAAAGCGGGATATATTGTTGGAAAGGGTAAAACTTACAAAAAAGCTATTGTTACCTTAAAAGAAGGTGATAATATTGATTTTTATAGCAACATTTAAAAAAAATGGCAGTAAGAATTTTTAAACCGACAACTCCGGGACAAAGAGGAAAAGTTTTAGGAACTTTTGAAGAAATTACCGCTTCAAAGCCCGAAAAGTCATTAACATTTGGTTATGCCAAATCAGGTGGACGTAATCAAACGGGCAAAATGACCGTACGTTATATAGGTGGTGGTCATAAACAAAAATTTAGATGTATTGACTTCTTACGCGATAAAGAAGGCATACCAGGAACAGTAAAAACTATCGAATACGACCCTAATCGTACTGCTCGTATCGCTTTAGTATTTTACGCTGATGGTGAAAAACGATACATTATTGCACCTAATGGTATTCAAGTAGGTCAAAAAATTGTATCAGGTAAAGAAGCAGCTCCAGAAATTGGAAACGCTTTATTCCTTTCAGATATTCCACTAGGAACAATTATTCACAATATTGAACTACATCCTGGTGAAGGTGCAGTACTCGCAAGAAGTGCTGGTTCGTATGCTCAACTTACTGCAAGAGACGGTAAATATGCAATTGTAAAACTTCCTTCTGGTGAAACAAGAATGATTCTTGTTACTTGTAAAGCAACAATCGGAAGTGTTTCTAACGGAGACCACGAATTAGAAAAAAGTGGTAAAGCTGGTAGATCTCGTTGGCAAGGTCGTAGACCACACAACAGAGGTGTCGTAATGAACCCAGTTGATCACCCAATGGGTGGTGGTGAAGGTCGTGCTTCAGGAGGTCATCCAAGATCTCGTAAAGGCTTGCTCGCTAAGGGTTATAAGACTCGTAGACCGAAAAAAAGCTCTAACAAGTTTATAATTGAAAGAAGAAGTAAATAATTAATGCATATTTTATCATGAGTCGTTCAATAAAAAAAGGCCCCTTCATCGATTACAAACTAGAAAAGAAAGTTCTTGCCATGAACGAATCAGGCAAGAAATCGGTTGTAAAATCATGGGCAAGAGCCTCAGTTATTTCTCCTGACTTTGTTGGTCACACTATTGCAATTCATAACGGAAATAAATTTATTCCAGTTTATGTAACAGAAAATATGGTTGGTCACAAATTTGGAGAGTTTGCTCCAACTCGTACTTTTAGAGGTCACGGAGGAAACAAAAAATAATTAATTAAGTATAAGCCATTTAATAAAGAATAATAAAATGGGTGAAACAATACGAACCAAGAAGAAAGTAAGAGCGGAAAAAATAAAAGAGCAAAAGAAAAATACAGCTTTTGCTATTTTAAGAAACAACCCCACTTCTCCCAGAAAGATGCGTTTTGTTGCTGGTTTAATTAGAAATCAACAAGCAAACAAAGCATTAGACATCCTTCAGTTCTCTCCCCAAGAAGCAGCTATAAAGTTGAGAAAACTATTACAGTCTGCAATTGCAAACTGGGTGGAAAAAAACAAGGGTGAACGTCTAGAAGACGCAGACCTTTATGTAAAGGAAGTTCGCGTTGATGGTGCACGAATGTTAAAAAGACTTAGACCAGCACCACAAGGTAGAGCTTACAGAGTAAGAAAAAGGTCTAATCATGTTACTATTATTTTAGGTAATAAAGCTAATAAAGAAAACATAAATGGGACAGAAGACTAATCCGATCAGTAATAGGTTGGGAATTATAAAAGGTTGGGATTCAAACTGGTACGATGGTAAAAGCTACTCAGAAAAGATAGTAGAAGACGATAAAATTCGTAAATATTTAAGCGTACGTCTTGCCAAAGCTAGTATTTCAAAAATTATTATTGAAAGAACCCTTAAGCTTATTACTGTAACAGTTAATACAGCTCGTCCAGGTATCATTATCGGTAAAGGTGGTCAAGAAGTGGACAAAATTAAAGAAGAATTGAAGAACATTACCAATAAAGAAGTTCAAATCAATATCTTTGAAATTAAACGTCCTGAACTTGATGCAGTAATAGTTGCAAACAACGTAGCACGTCAGCTTGAAGGCAAAATTGCCTATAGAAGAGCAATCAAAATGGCTTTAGCATCTACAATGAGAATGGGTGCAGAAGGAATCAAATTTGTTATTTCTGGTCGTTTAAATGGTGCTGAAATGGCTCGCTCTGAAGCATTTAAAGAAGGAAGAATTCCACTTCATACTTTAAGAGCAGACATCGACTATGCTTTAGCAGTTGCAAATACCAAAGTTGGTGCTGTTGGTATTAAAGTTTGGATTTGTAAAGGCGAAGTTTACGGTAAGAGAGACCTATCTCCAAACCTTGGAGTTAAACAGCAAAAGAAAAACGGTTTTAAACCAAGAAGACAAAAGTAAGTTCTTTTTTAACTATTTTAATGTAAAAAAAAATGTTACAGCCAAAAAAGACGAAATTTAGAAAAATGCAGAAAGGCCGCATGAGAGGTCTTGCTCAAAGAGGGCATGAAATCGCATTCGGTACATTTGCTATTAAAGCAATGGAAAATTTCTGGATCACAGGACGTCAAATAGAAGCTGCACGTCAAGCTATTTCGCGTAAAATGCAGCGTGAAGGACAAATTTGGATTAGAATATTCCCGGATAAACCAGTTACCAAAAAACCAGCAGAAGTGCGTATGGGTAAAGGTAAAGGTCAACCTGAATATTTCGTTGCTCCAGTAACACCAGGAAGAATTATGTTTGAAATTGATGGTGTTCCTTTTGAAATTGCAAAAGAAGCTTTAAGACTTGCTGCTCAAAAGCTTCCAATAAAAACTAAATTTGTCGTAAGACGTGATTTTGTAATCAATCAAACCAACGAATAATGAAAAATTCAGAAGTAAATAAAGAAATAAAAGATTTGACTACAGCGGATCTTAACGACAAAATCAAATCTGTAACTTTGGAATATCAAAAGATGAAAATTAATCATTCAATTTCTCCTCTTGAAAGTCCAATTCAGATTCGTTACAAACGCAAGTATATTGCAAAATTGTTAACAGAAAAACGCAGTAGAGAATTAAAAAACGTTCAATAAGATACTAAAGTATTATGGAAGAAGTTAATAAAGTAGAAGTTACACGTAACTTTAGAAAAGAACGTATCGGGGTGGTTGTTAGCAACAAAATGCAAAAATCTATCGTTGTTGAAGTTAAACGTAAGATGATGCACCCTAAGTATGGTAAATTTATTATGCGTACTAAAAAATTTGTTGCTCATGACGAAGAAAACACTTGCAATATCGGTGATACAGTTAGAATTATGGAAACTCGTCCAATGAGCAAACGCAAAAACTGGAGATTAGTTGAAATCGTAGAAAGAGCTAAATAAAATGATACAGCAAGAAACTAGAATGACTGTTGCTGACAACAGTGGCGCAAAAGAAGTCCTTTGTATTCGTGTCCTCGGCGGTACTGGACGTAGATACGCTTCTGTTGGCGACAAGGTGGTAGTAACTGTTAAGAGCGCATTACCTTCTGGAGATGTTAAGAAAGGTACAGTATCTAAGGCAGTTATTGTTCGCACCAACAAAGAAATCCGCAGAGCAGACGGCTCATACATCCGTTTTGATGACAATGCCGTTGTTTTGCTAAACAATGCAGGAGAATTAAGAGGCACTCGTATTTTTGGCCCTGTAGCTAGAGAATTGCGTGCTAATTACATGAAAATTGTTTCTTTAGCTCCTGAAGTTTTGTAATTTTAAGTAAATTTAAAGCAATGTCACAAAAACTGCACATTAAAAAAGGAGACACCGTTATTGTTAACTCTGGTGAATTCAGAGGTACTAGAGGTAGAGTCTTGGAAGTGCTTGTTAAGAAAAACCGTGCTATTGTTGAAGGCGTTAATATCGTTACTAAAGCAGTAAAACCTAACGCTCAAAACACAAACGGTGGTTTTGAAAAGAAACCTGCACCAATCCACATTTCTAACCTTATGGTAATTTGCCCAGAAACTGATAAACCTACTAGAATTGGTAGAAAATTAGTTGAAGGTGCTAATGGTATTAAGAGGTTAGTACGTTATTCAAAAAAATCTAAAGATAAAAAGGAGATAAAGTAAAATGCAATACGTACCGACATTAAAGACTAAGTATAAGGAAGAAATAGTTCCTACTCTAATGAAAGAATTCGGCTACAAGAGCGTAATGCAAGCACCAAAACTTGTAAAAATAATTATTAATCAAGGTGTTGGAGATGCAACTGCTGATAAAAAACTTATCGACACTTCTTTAGCTGAAATTACTGCTATATCTGGTCAAAAACCAGTTTCTACTACATCTCGTAAAGACATATCAAATTTCAAATTAAGAAAAGGTATGCCAATTGGTGTAATGGTTACACTTCGTAGAGATCGTATGTATGAATTCTTAGAAAGATTAATTGCCATTTCTCTTCCTCGTATCCGTGATTTCAACGGTATTGCTGGTAAATTTGACGGTAAAGGTAATTATACCTTAGGTATAAAAGAACAAATCATTTTCCCTGAAATTGACATTGATAAAATCAATAAAATTATGGGTATGAACATTACCTTTGTTACAACAGCAAAAACCGACGAAGAAGGTTTCAAGTTAATGAAGAACTTTGGATTACCATTTAAAAAATAAAATTTAAACAAAATGGCAAAGGAATCAATGAAAGCACGTGAAGTTAAACGTGCAAAACTTATAGCTAAATACGCTGAAAAAAGAGCCAAACTTAAAGCTGAAGGAGATTATGTTGGACTTCAAAAACTTCCAAAAAATTCTAATCCTATCAGACTTCACAATCGTTGTAAATTAACTGGAAGACCAAGAGGTTATATGAGACTTTTTGGAATCAGCAGAATTCAATTCCGTGAAATGGCGTCTAACGGTCTTTTACCGGGCGTAAAAAAAGCAAGTTGGTAGAACATTTATTAATTTAAAAGAAATGACAGATACTATTGCAGATTTCTTGACTCGCATAAGAAACGCCGTGATGGCTAAACACAGAATTGTGGAAGTGCCTGCATCAAATGTTAAAAAAGAAATTACCAAGATACTTTTTACTAAAGGTTATATTCTTAGTTATAAATTTGATGATGAAAATAAAACCATCAAAATAGCTTTAAAATATAATCCTGAAACGAAAGAATCAGCTATCCAAAACATAACCAGAGTTTCAACTCCTGGTTTAAGAAAATATTCATCAAGTGCAGAAATGCCAAGAGTACTTAATGGTTTAGGAATAGCTATCGTTTCTACTTCAAAAGGTATCATGACCGACAAAGAAGCAAGAACTCAAAACGTCGGAGGTGAGGTAATTTGTTACGTTTATTAAAAAATTTGAAAAGAAAATGTCAAGAATTGGAAAATTGCCCGTTCACATTCCTAGTGGCGTACAAGTAACCGTAGACGACAAAAATCACACTGTAGTCGTTAAAGGCAAGCTTGGAGAATTGAAGCAAAAAGTAAATCCTGATATAAAGGTTGAAGTTAAAGACGGTGAACTAACAGTTTCTCGTGATTGTAACGATAAAATTCACAGATCTCTTCACGGTTTGTACAGAGCTCTGATTAACAATATGGTAAAAGGTGTAACCGAAGGATTTACAATTAAACAGGAAATGGTTGGTGTAGGTTATAGAGCATCTTCACAGGGCCAGTTACTTGATATCTCGGTGGGTTATTCTCACAATATCCTTATCGAATTACCTTCTGAAGTTAAAGTTGAAGTGGTTCAAGAAAAACGTTCTAACCCTATTATCACTTTAACAAGTTGTGATAAACAACTTTTAGGTCAGGTTGCCGCAAAGATTCGTTCATTCCGTGCTCCTGAACCATACAAAGGTAAAGGTATTAAGTTTATTGACGAAGTTATTCGCAGAAAAGCTGGTAAATCTGCTTCTGCAGGTGCTTAGTCCCATATCAAAGTTAATTAAATTAATTAAAATTTTATTCAAAATGGCTTTAACTAAGCAGGAAAGAAGACAAAGAATAAAATATCGTATTCGCAAAAAAATTTCGGGCACAAATGAGCGCCCGAGATTATGCGTTTACAGAAGTAATAAGAACATCTTTGTACAATTAATAGACGATGTTAAACACATAACATTAGTCGCCACCTCTTCAAGAGTGAAAGATATCGCTGACCAAAAAGTTACAAAAATTGAACAAGCTAAATTGGTTGGTAAAGCTATCGCCGAAAAGGCTAAAGCTGCAGGTTTTAATACTGTAGTATTTGATCGTAATGGTTATCTATACCACGGCAGAATTAAGTCATTGGCTGAAGCTGCTAGAGAAGGTGGTTTAATATTCTAGTAATTATGTTAACAGGAAATAGAAAAGTTAAAACAACCGATTTAGAACTCAAGGATAGACTTGTAGCAATCAATCGTGTTACAAAGGTGACCAAAGGTGGTCGTACTTTTACTTTCGCAGCAATAGTAGTTGTTGGTAACGAAAATGGCGTTGTAGGTTATGGCCTTGGTAAAGCTAATGAAGTTACTGTTGCTATTGCTAAAGGTGTTGAAGATGCTAAGAAAAACCTTATTAATGTTCCCGTTTACAAAGGTACAATTCCTCATGAACAAATTGCAAAATTTGGCGGAGCTAACGTTTTGTTAAAACCTGCATCTAACGGTACTGGTGTAAAAGCCGGTGGTGCTATGCGTGCTGTACTTGAAAGTGTTGGTATTAAAGACGTGCTAGCTAAATCTAAAGGTTCTTCTAACCCACACAATTTGGTAAAGGCTACTTTTAAAGCACTTTCTATGTTAAGAGATGTTCAAACTATTTCTCAATATAGAGGTGTTGATATTAACACTGTGTTTAACGGATAGTAATTTTGATAAAAATGAAAAAGAAAGTAACTCAAATCCGCAGCAAAATCGGTTGGCCAAAAGATCAAAAAGCAACTCTTGAAGCTTTAGGTCTTAATAAAATCGGTGCTAGTGTTATTGTAGAAGATAATCCTTCTATGATTGGTATGATTACCAAAGTTAGACACCTTGTAAAAATTGAAGATATAAACGAATAATTTATTGCAATTATGGACTTGTCACAGTTAAAACCGGCTCAAGGTTCTACCAGAAATAAAAAAAGATTAGGTAGAGGTCAAGGTTCTGGCTACGGTGGAACTTCTACAAGAGGTCACAAAGGAGCTAAATCTCGTTCCGGTTATTCTCATAAAATTGGTTTCGAAGGTGGACAAATGCCTCTTCAGAGACGTGTTCCTAAATTCGGTTTCAACAATGTTAATAGAGTTGAATACAGAGTTGTTAATATTTCCGACCTCGAAAAACTTAACGTTACTGACATCAATTTAGATGTATTACGTCAGGCTGGTTTGATTTCTAAATGCGATAAAGTTAAAGTATTAGGTAATGGTAAATTAACTAAAAAAATTAATGTTACTGCTAATGCTTTTTCTAAATCAGCTAAAGAAGCTATCGAATCTTTGAACGGAACTGTTAATACTTTGTAAATTTAACTTTGATGAAAAACTTTATTCAGACACTTAAGAACATTTGGAAAATTGACGATCTAAGAAATAGAATCATTGCTACTCTTGGTTTCGTTTTAGTATACCGTGTTGGTGCTCATATTGTGCTACCTGGTATTGATCCAAATCAGATTAGTAAATTGTCAGAACAGACAAGTGAAGGTATAATGTCACTTCTCAATATGTTTTCTGGTGGTGCGTTTGCTAATGCTTCTATTTTTGCACTTGGTATTATGCCGTATATTACAGCATCTATTATTGTGCAACTTTTAGGAATGGCAATACCATATTTTCAGAGACTTCAACGTGAAGGAGAAAGTGGTCATAGAAAAATTAATAGAATAACTCGCTATTTAACAGTATTAGTATTGTTAATTCAAGCACCTAGTTATTTAGTTAATTTAAGATATCAATTACCTTCTACAGCTTTCTTAACAAATACTTTCTGGGGGTTCGATTTACCTTCTGTTATTATTTTAACAGCAGGAACTATGTTTATAATGTGGCTGGGTGAACGAATAACTGATAAAGGAATTGGAAACGGTATTTCACTTTTAATTATGATTGGTATTATTGCTAGATTCCCATTCGCGTTAAGTGCAGAATTTGTATCTTGCGTTGAAGAAGTAGCTGGCGGTGGTTTAATTGTTTTCTTAATTGAACTTATAATGCTTTTCTTAGTGTTTGTTGTTTCCATTCTTCTTGTTCAAGGAGTAAGAAAAATTCCTGTACAATATGCTAAGAGGGTTATTGGCAATAAACAATATGGAGGTGTTCGTCAATATTTACCTTTAAAGGTAAACGCCGCAGGTGTTATGCCAATCATTTTTGCTCAAGCATTAATGTTTATTCCTCTTATCTTTACTCGTTTTAACTCAGAAACCACTCAAGGTATTGCAGCAGCTTTCGCTGATTTTACAGGATTTTGGTATAATTTTACTTATGCTTTATTGATAATTGTATTCACATATTTCTATACTGCTATTACTTTTAATCCACAACAAATGGCTTTAGATTTGCAGAAGAAAGATGGATTTATTCCAGGTACAAAACCAGGTAAAGCTACAGTTGAAAAACTTGATGAAATAATGTCTAGAATCACACTTCCAGGTGCAATTTTCTTGGCAATCATCGGTATTCTTCCTGTATTTGCAATAGCTTGTGGAATCAATAATCAATTTGCTCAATTTTATGGAGGAACTTCTTTATTGATTCTTGTTGGAGTTATTCTTGACACACTAATGCAGATTGAAAGTCACTTATTGATGAGACATTATGACGGATTGATGAAATCTGGACGAATTAAAGGTAGAGCAGGCTCAGGCATGTAATACACATCAATAATAATTTCACCTTTTAGAATTCTAATTTATTTAATTAGAATTCTAAAAATGGTGAATTATCTAAATCAATCATCGAATAGATCTTTTAATATTATATTTTAGTTAATTAATTATAAATATAATTTTTAGATTAGGAGAATAACTTTATAAACTTGGTAATACAAGTTTTAAAAAATACTCTGTTCGGTATCTGTTTTATGAAAATTAAATATTAAAATGCTAATTAATACATTATTTAAATCATTTTGAATACCGAATTGGTTATAAAAGAGTTAATTCAAAAATTGAAAAGAAATAAATAATGAGACAAGAGTGCATTGAAAAAGACGGAGTAATTGTTGAAGCTTTATCTAATGCAATGTTTCGTGTAGAACTTGAGAATGGACATTCAATAGTCGCTCATATTTCAGGAAAAATGCGTCAACATTACATAAGAATATTGCCAGGCGATAAAGTAAAAGTAGAAATGTCTCCTTATGACCTGTCAAAGGGACGAATATCTTTCAGATATAAATAAAAAGAAAAAAAATGAAAGTAAGAACATCTGTTAAAAAAAGATCAGCTGATTGTAAAGTCGTAAGAAGAAAAGGTCGTGTTTACATTATATGTAAATCTAATCCTAAATACAAACAGCGTCAAGGTTAAAAAAAACGACATCATTTTTTTGGTTATTCAAAAAGATTATTTATTTTTGCGCACCAAAAAATGATAAAAATAAGTAAATTATAAAATAATGGCTAGAATAGTTGGTGTAGATTTACCAAAAAACAAGCGCGGTGAAATCGGACTTACCTACATTTATGGTATCGGACGTCAAAGAGCGATTAAAATCCTCGAAGAAGCCGGAATTGATAAAAACATCAAGGTTCAAGACTGGAATGATGATCAAGTTGCCAAAATTCGTCAAATTATCAATGATAATTTTAAGGTTGAAGGTGAATTAAGATCAGAAGTTCAAATGAATATCAAACGTCTAATGGATATTGGATGTTATAGAGGTATTCGTCACAGACTTGGTCTTCCTGTTAGAGGTCAAAAAACCAAAAATAACGCACGTACACGTAAAGGTAAGAAAAAGACTGTCGCAAACAAGAAGAAAGCTACTAAATAACATTTAGAAAATGGCAAACAAAAGTAAAGTAACGAGAAAGAGAGTTGTTAAAGTTGATGCTGTTGGACAAGGTCACATTCATTCTTCATTTAACAATATTATAATCTCTTTGACCAACGCTTCGGGAGAAGTTATTTCTTGGGCATCTGCCGGTAAAATGGGTTTTAAGGGCTCAAAGAAAAACACACCCTATGCAGCGCAAATGGCAGCAAACGAATGTTCTAAGACTGCCTATGATTTAGGACTTCGCAAAGTCAAGGTATACGTTAAAGGACCAGGAAACGGACGTGAAGCTGCTATTAGAGCTATCAATTCATCTGGAGTTGAAGTAGTAGAAATCATTGACGTTACACCATTACCACATAATGGTTGTCGTCCTGCTAAGAGAAGAAGAGTTTAATTCGAAATCGATTTTAAATCTATAAGAAATGGCACGATATACAGGCCCTAAATCAAAAATCGCCAGAAAGTTTGGCGAACCTATCTATGGTACAGATAAGTATTTAGATAAAAGAAATTATCCACCGGGACAACACGGTTTGGAAAAAAAACGTAGAAAACAATCTGAATACGGTACACAATTGAAAGAAAAACAAAAAGCTAAATATACTTACGGTCTTTTAGAACGTCAGTTTGCTAATCTTTTCAAAAAAGCTCAAAAGAGTAAAGGTGTTACTGGTGAAGTTCTTATTCAACTTCTTGAACAAAGATTGGATAACGTTGTTTTCCGTTTAGGTATTGCTCCTACTAGACCAGCTGCTCGTCAGTTAGTAAGTCATTGTCATATTGTTGTTAATGGCAATGTAGTTAACATTCCTTCATATCACGTTAAAGTTGGTGATATTATCGGTGTTAGAGAAAAATCTAAAGCTATGGAAGTTATTTTAAATTCTGTAGCTGGTGCTAACAGATCTAAATTCAACTGGTTAGAATGGGATAGCACTTCAATGTCAGGAAAATTTATGAGTATTCCTGCTAGAGAAGACATTCCTGAAAACATTAAAGAACAACTTATAGTTGAACTTTATTCTAAATAATTTATTATACGGCAACGCAATTGTTTTTTACTTTTGTGTTTCCGTATATTTTTACCGGAAATAATAAATAATATTTTTCAAATGGCAATATTAGCTTTTCAAAAGCCCGACAAAGTTATTATGTTAGAAGCCGACGATAAATTCGGTAAATTTGAATTTCGTCCTCTAGAACCCGGTTTTGGCATTACTATCGGCAATGCCTTAAGAAGAATTTTGCTTTCTTCTCTTGAAGGTTTTGCTATTACTTCAATTCATATCGAAGGAGTTGATCATGAATTCTCAACAATTCCTGGTGTTATTGAAGATTTAACCGAAATGATCCTGAACATTAAAAAGATTCGTTTCAAACAAATAGTTGAAGGGCAGGATTTTGAAAAGTCGGTTATTACGATTAACGGTCAAGAACAATTTTTAGCTGGTGATATCGAAAAATTTCTCACTAATTTTAAGGTGTTGAATCCTGAACAAATCATTTGTAACCTTGAACCTTCAGTTAAACTCCAAATGGAAATTACTATTAACAAAGGTCGTGGTTATGTTCCAGCTGATGAAAATAAAATTGCTGACAGTGAAATCGGTGTCATTGCTGTTGATTCTATTTATACCCCTATTAGGAACGTTAAATACTATACAGAAAACTTTAGGGTTGAACAAAAAACTGACTATGAAAAATTAGTTATTGAAGTTTTGACTGATGGTTCTATACATCCTAAAGAAGCATTGAAAGAAGCTGCTAAAATTCTTATTCATCATTTCATGCTTTTCTCTGATGAAAAAATTACTATTGATTCTAATGAAAGTTTCGATAATGAGGAATTTGATGAAGAAGTTTTACATATGCGTCAATTACTAAAAACTAAATTAGTTGATTTAGATCTTTCTGTAAGAGCGCTCAATTGCTTGAAAGCAGCTGATGTTGAAACTTTAGCTGAATTGGTTGTTTTCAACAAAAACGATCTATTAAAGTTCCGCAATTTCGGTAAAAAATCACTTACTGAACTCGATGATTTATTAGATAATATGAATTTGAGTTTTGGTATGGATATTTCTAAATATAAACTTGATAAAGATTAATAATTTTTGAGCAGTGATGCTCTTAATATAATAAAGCAATGAGACATAGAGATAAAATCAACCATTTGGGTAGAAAATATGGCCATAGAAAGTCTATGCTAACTAATATGGCCGTATCGTTGATTATGAATCACAGCATTAACACTACACTTGCAAAAGCTAAAGAACTTCGTACTTTTGTTGAGCCTATTATTACAGCTTCTAAAGACGATATTAAATATTCTGAAGCTAATGCTGCTGACGATAAGGCTAAAGAATTCAACAAAAACAAAAGAATGAATGCTCATCGTTATTGTTTCGCTCGTTTGAGAGATAAAGGCGCTGTTAAACATTTATTCGAAGAAATCACTCCTAAAGTTGCTGAACGTAATGGTGGTTATACAAGAATTTTAAAAACTGTTACTCGTCTTGGCGACAATGCTAAAATGTGTTATATGGAGCTTGTTGATTTCAATCCTAATTATAGTAATGCTAAAAACAAAGTTAAAGCATCTGCTCCTAAAGCTACTCGTCGTTCTAGAAAAAAAGCTACTAAAGCTGAAGGTGCTGATAATGCTCCTGAATCTAAAGCTGAATAGTTTTTATTACAACGCTATATTAAAGCCGAGACATTTGTTTCGGCTTTTTTATTTTTCTTTCTTTTTCTTTTTTTTATTCTTAATTCTTTTTTTTTGAATATTATTCTATAATTTTATATTGTTATTAATACTTAAATTTTAATATTTTATTATTATGAAACATTTTCACAACTTTTTTAAAACGATTATTGTTTTTATATTTTTTTTCAACAATAAATTATGTTGCAGCACAGGGATTTACCAATCCTGTACTTCCTGGTTTCCATGCAGATCCTAGTGTTTGTCGTGCTGGTGATGATTTTTATTTGGTTAATAGTACGTTTCAATACTTTCCTGGCGTTCCTGTTTACCACAGCAAAGATTTAATTAATTGGGAACAAATTGGAAATTGTCTTACACGTCAATCTCAATTAGATCTTTCTGGTCTTTATAACCAAAATAATCCTGAACTTGCATGGACTAATGGTGGCGTTTATGCTCCAACTATTCGTTATAATAACGGACGTTTTTATATGGTTACTACTATTATCCCTTCTCATCGTCATTTTTATGTTTGGACTGATAATCCTGCTGGTGAATGGTCTGAACCTATTATTATTGATTTTGCAATAGGAAGTTGCGATCCTACTCTTTATTTTGAAGATGATAAATGTTATTTTTTATGGAAGGATGGGGATATTAAGATTTGTGAAATTAATGTTGAAACTGGTAAGCAGATTGGCGAAATTCACCATCTTGGAACTGGTTTAGGTGGTCGTTATCCTGAAGGACCTCATATTTATAAAAAAGATGGTTGGTATTATTTATTATTAGCAGAAGGTGGCACTGAACATGGACATCATGTTAATATTTTGCGTAGTCGTTCTCTATTTGGTCCATATGAGTCAAATAAGGCTAATCCTATTTTGACGCATTTTAGTAAAGAAATGGAAAATAGTCCAATTCAAGGATTAGGTCATGCAGATATGATTCAAGCTCCTGATTCTTCATGGTGGATGATTTGTTTAGGTTATCGTACGAGTGGCTATCTTTTACATGTTATGGGACGTGAAACTATGTTAGCTCCTGTTCGTTGGGACAAAAATGCTTGGCCTGTGGTCAATGGTAATGGTACTTTAAGTATTAATATGGATTGTAAAACCTTACCAATTGTACCTCTTCCTCATGATCCTATTCGTGAGGACTTTAATTTTATTCAAAGAAATGTTACTGAAGATAGTTATCATTCTCTTGGGTTACCAATGGGGTGGCATAGTATAGGAAATGTTTTTTTTAATAATTATTCTTTAAAAGAGCGTAAGGGATGGTTAAGACTAAAACCTACTAATATTACTATTGATAAAGCAACTTCGCCTACTTTTGTGGCTCGTAGACAAACTGAATTAAATTTTGAAGCAACTGTTAAAATGGATGTTTCTCAAATTTCTGATAATATGACAGTTGGTATTACTGCTTATGCTTCTCCTGTTAATCATTATGATGTTATTATTACAAAACATGATGGTAAATATTTTGCTAATTCTAATATAAGAATTGGAGAAATTGCTCATAAGGAAAAAGAAATTTTTATTAAAGGTAATATTGTTTACTTGCGTATTACTTCTGATAAGGAATATTATTATTTACAGGTTTCTAGTGATGGTAAAACTTATAATTCATTAGCTCGTATGGATTATCGTTATTTAACGAGTGAGGTAATTGGTGGTTTTACAGGTGTTATGTTAGGTGTATTTGCTCAATTTACAGATAATGCCGATAAAGGTTTTGTTGATGTAGATTGGTTTGAATATAAATAATATTAATTGATTTCTGAGATAATTTATTGATTATTTCAGAAATCAATTTTTTTATGAAACTATTTTATTTCTTTTCTATTTTGTTCTAAATCTATATTTCCTTTTCCTGTTTCTATAATAATGTTGTCTGAATCAATTTCACAACCTAACATATTACATTCATTGATAGTTTCATTTATTGTTTGAGATATTGGCAAATCTAATGGAAATAATATAGTACCTTCACATTTATTTTTGTTAAAAGATATATTTGTTTCTGTTTTATGTCTTTCGTCTTGAAAAGTGAATTCTTTAAAAATAATTTTTTGTTGTGAAATTGAAAAACCTTCTTCTTTTTTTGTATTAAATCTAATTAAAAATCTCATTTTTCCATGTTCTGTCCCTAATGGTGAAGCTATATAAATTTTACGTTGTCCTCCTAATTCGTTTTCAAGTTTCATTTTACATTCGTTTAGAGCAAGACCTGCCCAATCGTAAAATTCATTTTTATCATCTTTTACAACTTCTTTTAAATAGTTTAGTGCTTTGATGTTTCCTATAAATGCTAAATCTGTTAATAATAATTTGTATTGTTCTGGCTCTAGATTATCATTTATGGCATTTATAATTTCATCATAATTGTTTATATTTTCTTTTTTAGCTCTACGTTTATGTGAAATTTCAAGATAATTGATTTGAACTTCAAATGATGCAGAGACATCAATTAATTCAACGTTTTCGAAAGATACATTGCCAAGTTGATTGCAAATTATTGTTTTGATAGACGGTATATTATACATATAAATAATATAAATATTTTGAAGCAAATTTAGCAATTCTTTTTAATATCAAAATAAAAAAGTGCTCCTTCTCCAGTGTCGGATTCTAAATTGATTTCACTATCCATTAGTTCAAGATAGCCTTTTGCTATTGATAAGCCCATACCTACTCCTTGGTATTTACGTTCCATAGATTTTTCAACTTGACCAAATGTTGCGTATATACTTTGGTGTTTTTCTTTACAAATTCCTATACCTGTGTCTTTTACAAAACAATGAAGTAAATTATCTTTAAATGTATAGCCAAATATTACTCCTCCAATGTTTGTAAATTTTAATCCATTATTTACTAATGCAGAAAAAATCTTTTTTAGTTTATAATAATCATTAAATGTTGTTGCATCAGAGTTTTCTAAGCCTTTTTTTGTAACTAAATAGAGTGATTTGTTTTCGGCTTCTTCTTGATAATCTTCTTTAATTTCATCAAGTAATGTGTTTATATTAAATACGCTATTTTTTATGGTTACTTGATTTGTTATTATTTTTGATATATCTAGTGTTGATTCAATTGTATTTTGTAATTGTTTTGATGATTTTATAATCATCTTTGTATATTTTTTTTGCTTTTCTGTTAAGTTTTCTGCTAAACCTAATAAACTACTAAAGCCTTCTATACTATGTAATGGAGTTCTGATTTCATGACTTAAGTTTGCTAAAAATGAAGATTTTAAGGCTTCGTTTTCTTCTGCTTTTTTTCTAGCTTCAATAAGGTTCTTTTTATATGTACGTTCTTTTATTTCTTGTGCCATTAATGGCGCAGTATAAGATGCTAAACTATCAACAAATTCTTTTATTTTTCGGTCAAAATCGTTTGGTGCGTCAGCTAATCCAATAATTCCTATTAATTCGGTTTCATGAATAATTGGTGTGATAAGAATATTGTTATGAAAGTCAATATCTTTTTTATCTTCTTGTTTTTTAGAAAGAATACAAGAAGCACATGTTGTTTGTGGTAAAAGAAATATATATTTTTCGCCATCATCATCTATTTTAACATAATTTGGATTATCATCGTTGATGGCTAACATTTTTAAATTTCGATTATTGTCGGTTGGGTATCCGATAAATCCATATTTACTATTTGAATTTTTTAATAATAAATCTAATATTATTTTATAAATATTAGTGTCATTTCCCATTGCAAAAGCTTTAGAAATTTCGTTTTTGATTGTTAAATCATTGCGAATTTCCATTTCGGTTTTTAAATCGTAAAATACCGCTGCTGTATATCCTATTCTTGGAGAATACATTCTTATTTCGAAATGACGTCCGTTTGGTGTATGTATATATTGTTCATTAGTTGTACGTCCGTGAATTGCTATTCTTGCAAATTTGCTTAAGAATAATGAACTTAGAGATGGTAATACTTGACTTAATCTTTTGTTTATTATATTTTGGCGTTCTATTCCAAGATACATTTCTAATGTAACATTAATGTCAATAATTTCAAAATCTGCTTGTTCGGGCGTGTCGTAATCGATTCGTTTCATAAATAAAAATCCTGACGACATATTTTCAAACAACATTTTGAAATTATTGTTGTCTAACGACTCTGTGTTTGTAATGTTATTATTAGTTATTTGAATTAGTTTTATTATAAATCCTTTTATTAATTTTGAGATTTTTATTTGATATGTTCCATTGTTTATTTCTGATATAAAGTCGGTTGTTTCGTTTGTAGATTTTATTTTTTTTAATTGTTCTATTGATATATGTTTAGCTAATTGGGGAAATGTATCGAATATATTTTTATTAAGTGTTTTTTGTATGTCTATTCCAAATATTAAAGATGCACTATTGTTTATTCTTATAACACAATTGTTTCTATTACAAATAATTACACCTTCATTATGAGAATCTAATAATTCAAAAATCATTTTTATTCCCATATCTGAAGATAATTCTTCTAAACAATTATCATTGTTTAAATTATCTGTTTGTCTTATATTGGTCATAGCTTGTTATTTTTCTTTAGTCAAATATACAAAAAAAAATAATATCTATTTGTCTTTTTGAGGAAAAATAACAAATAATAAGAATTTATTAAATTATAAACATTAATTTAACATCAAAGATATTTGTGAATATTCTTATTATTTTTTCTTTTTTACTATAGGTATTATTGGTTGAAAATCTGTCTTTTTTAAGTTTGCTGATATATTATAGGTGTTGATCGTGGTGGATATTTTTAAGTTTGAGGATTTTTCTATTATTGATGTTGGTAATAGATATTGTCCTGTTTGGATATAATTGTCATAAGTGATTGTTGTTGTTATTTCGTCGTTTTGATTTATGATTTCTGTTTTTTTCTTGGTATATTCTATATTTGAAAAATAGTCATGATAATGATGTCCTTTTTTATCTTTGATATCAATTAAATAAACTCCTGCTGTGTCTAATTCATAATTACATATAAATTTTGTATTATATCCTAATTGTGAATAATATGATTCTATAGGAAATGATGCTTTTTGTCGTAAAACTTTGTTTCTTAGACTATCTGCAGGTACACATCCATATAATATTGTGCTATCATTTCCTATTGTTCCATCAAACATTTCTAAAAAATGAAATATTAATGAATCTTGGGTATGCATAACATAATTTTCCATTTTATACATTAATGGATATTTTCGAGAGATTTTTCCTTTGCAACTATAATATGAACCATCACTAAATGTGTATTTCGAAATAAAATCTTCTACTATATTTTTCGGTGAATTTATTAGTCCTGTTTTATTTAAATAGTCATTGATAATGGTTTTATCGTCAAATCCTTTTGCTATTACTCGTAATGGTATTAGATTACTATTTATAAAGTCTATTTCGCGATATTTTGCTGTATTTAGTAATGTGCACAATAATGTTTCTCGCTTGCCTTTTACTATCATTATGTTGGTTCCATTATTATTGATATTTTTTACATAATCTGATATTTCTGAATTTGAAATTGAATTTATATTGTTGTCAAAATTTGTAAAATAGTTTTTGGGAAATTTATATAAAGGTATATAAGATGCTATTTCAGCTACAAATTCTGGACGAACTAGCATATCATTGTAATATTTACGAAGTTCTTCTTTTGCGTTTTGACTTGTAGAAAATGTAAAATTTGGATTTCGTGGTTTATAAAAATCATCTATTAATATGTTAAAATCATTTTCATCTATTGAATAATTAAATACAAATATTTCGTCGTTGATTGATGTTTTTACTTGTGCAAATGATGTTAAATTTGGAAACAGAATTCTAAATGCTATATTATTTAATAATAGATTTTTGGGAGATTTTACACTATGAAACACACTTCTAAATGCTATTTCTACATTTGATGTATTATTGTCTTCAATGTAATATATTAAATCTCCTTTGTTTCTATATAGTATTTCTGGTTGTGTTTTGTTTTGAACTTTGGTTAATGTACTAAAATGTTTTTGTGCATATGATATAACAACGGATGGATCTTCGTTGGTTACTATTGTTAGTAAACATCTTTCGGGTGAAAAACATAATTTGATATATGCGTCAATGTCTTGTGTATTTAGTTTTTTTAATGATTCTATATTTTCTATTGATTCTCCTATTGATTTTGAGGAGCAATTGTCTACTAATACTTTATCTGTAGGATCTTTTAATAATTTTATTTTTGATGTTTTATATGATTCAAAATTTGTATATTTTCCTCCGTTTATGACACTTTCTAAAAATTCTAGAGTGGAATCTATTGCTTGTTTATGGCTTATCATTGTTTTTATCAGAATATCGTTTGGTATTAAATCACAACCTGTTAAGTCTGCTGTTATTTTCTTAATTCCAGGATTAAGACCTTCGCCAATTGAACTTATATCTGCACTTAATCTATAACTACAATATTCAAACTGTGATGTCTTTATAATTTGAATTTTTAATCCATTGGGTAATTGGGTTATTACACTATTTTCTATATCTGACAAAATTATATTTTTATCTTGCGCGTTAACATTTAATATTGTTAATATAACAAATAATATAGTTAATATTCGATTCATATGTTTTGTTAGTTAATTATATAATGTGTAAAATTAATTATTTTTTTTTGAAAACGAAATATTTAAAAGAATAAAAAAAACGCTGAATGAAATATATCATTCAGCGTTAATAATATGAAAAAAAGTACTTATTTTATTTTCTTAATGATTTCAGCACCAAGTTTAAGTCCTTCAATATTTGCTGGAATTAATTTATGGTGACGTTCAGGAAGTGATTTTTTTAATCCTGCTTCTACGTTTTCTAGTGAAACTATAGGGTTTACTTTTAAATATCCTCCAAGAACAATCATATTAAAAATTTTGTTCATATTTTTTTCAGCAGCAGCTTTGGCTGCTTGAACAAGATATATATTTATATCTGTACGTGTTGGAGGTACTGTTATTCCATTATCGTCATAGATTAATGTACCACCAGGTTTTACCATGCTTTCAAACTTGTCAAGACTTTGTTGATTAAGAATGATTGCAGTGTCGTATGCGCTAAGAATTGGTGAACTTATACGTTCGTCACTGATTATTACAGTAACATTTGCTGTTCCACCACGCATTTCTGGACCATACGAAGGCATCCAGCTTACTTCTAAGTTTTGCATGATACCGCTATAAGCTAGTATCTTGCCCATTGAAAGTACTCCTTGACCTCCAAATCCGGCTATGATTATTTCTTCGTTTGTCATTTCTTAACTACGTCTTTTAAAAGTTTAAAATCGTCTTTTATATCTCCTGGTTCGTAATATTTGAATGTATTTTCTTCCATCCATTTATTAGCTTGAGAAGGAGTCATTTTCCAACCGCTATTACAGTTAGAAACAATTTCGATAAAGCATGTACCTTGTTTGCCTTCTGATTGATATTGGAAAGCTTTTTTGATTGCAGCTTTAGCTTTGCGAACAGCAGCTGGAGTATGAACACTTTGACGGGTTACAAATCTTACGCCTGGTAATTGAGATATTATTTCTGTTATTCTTAGTGGATATCCCATAGTACTTGTATCACGACCATAAGGACATGTTGCTGTTTTGGCTCCTTCTAGTGTGGTTGGTGCCATTTGTCCGCCTGTCATACCATAAATACCATTATTTACAAATATAATAAGGATATTTTCGCCACGGTTACAACTATGAATTGTTTCGGCTGTACCTATTGCTGCTAAATCACCATCGCCTTGATATGTAAATACATATTTGTTGGGATATACACGTTTGATACCTGTTGCTAATGCAGGTGCTCGTCCGTGGGCTGCTTCTTGCATATCGATATCAAAAAATTCGTATGCTAATACAGCACATCCTACTGGTGCAATACCGATTGTTTCTTCTTCAATGCCCAATTCTTCAATGGCTTCAGCTGTGATACGGTGAATAACGCCATGTCCACATCCTGGACAGAATGATAATGGCTTGTCGGTAAGAAGACGCGTTTTTTTGAATACGCAATTTTCTTCTTTGATTATGTCGTTTACGTTATTTTCTTCTGCCATGATTATTTCTTGTTAATAAAGTTTTCTAATGCCTGAAGAATTTCGCCTGGTGATGCTATCATACCGCCCATGCGTCCAAAATGTTCTACAGGTACTGTTCCATTTACAGCTAATTTAACATCTTCTACCATTTGACCAGCGCTCATTTCAACACTTAAAAAGCCTTTTGCAGTTTTTGCTAATTGTTGAATTTGTTTTTCAGGGAATGGCCAAAGGGTTTGTGGACGTAATAATCCGGCTTTGATACCTTTTGCGCGTGCCAAGTCTACGGCTTTCATACTTGTTCGTGCACTACTTCCGTATGCTACTATGATATATTCGGCATCGTCGCAATTGATTAGTTCACATCTTACTTCATTTTCTTTAATCTTAGTATATTTGTCAACTAATTTTTTGTTGAATGCTTCTTGTACTGAAGCTACAAGATTTAATGAAGTTATTATTCTATGTGGTGTTCCTTTTTTACGACCTGTTGTTGCCCAAGGACAAGTTTCTTTTATAAATTCATCTGTACGACGTGGTATTGGATCAAATAATTCTACTTTTTCCATCATTTGACCTATTACGCCATCGCTTAGAATCATAGCAGGATTACGATATTTAAATGCTAGTTCAAATGCTAGTTTTAAAAAGTCTGCCATTTCTTGAACTGATGCTGGGGCTAAAGTGATTAAATGATAATCTCCATGACCACCACCTTTTACTGTTTGGAAATAGTCTGCTTGTGATGGTTGAATGGTTCCTAGTCCTGGACCTCCTCTAACCACATTAACTGTTACGCAAGGCAATTCTGCTCCTGCAATATAAGATATGCCTTCTTGCATAAGGCTTATTCCTGGACTTGAAGACGATGTCATAGCCATTTTACCAGCACCTGCTGCGCCGTAAACCATGTTGATTGAGGCAACCTCGCTTTCTGCCTGCAATACTACCATACCGGTGGTTTTGATAGGATTGGCGGCCATTAGATATTCCATCACTTCGCTTTGAGGGGTGATAGGATAGCCGTAATAAGCGTCTACGCCCGCACGGATGGCTGCTTCTGCAAGGGCTTCGTTGCCCTTCATTAGTCTTAGTTCACCCATTTTGTTTATTGTGTTTTGTTTAATTACAATTTTTTTACTAAATAATTGATTATTTAGTCTATTTTGGCTCTATATACTGATATTACAGTGTCGGGACACACTGTTGCACAATTGGTACAACCGGTACAATTATCAGGATTTTTCATCTCTGCATAGTTGTAACCCTTTAAATTTACTTTATGCGACAAAGATATTACATCAAACTTGCAAGTTTCTACGCATAAGCCGCATCCTTTGCAACGTTCGGTATCTACTACTATCGCTCCTTTTACTTTTGCCATTTTTAATAAATTTTCGGATTGATTTGTTTATTGTTTTTATAATCTGCAAATATAGACTTTTTTTTACTTATTTTTTTATTGATAGTTTCTTATTAACTATTTATTAATACTAACAAATATTTTTTCTGTTTCTCGTGCTAATTATATATTTTTGATATTTTGATTGTTCTATAATGAGAACTCTTAATTACATGCTTTTTTTATCAATGATTTATGTTTGGTAAATTTTCAGAATTAGTTTTTTTGTAAGTTAATTAAAGCTAATATGTTTTTATATTATATATAATCGTTATTAACTATTTTGATAGGATTTTTTTATTAGCTAGAGAGTATTATATTTTATTGAATAAGTCGCAATTCAATAATAAAAAATCAAAAATTAATAAATGAATATATTGATAAACTAAAATACATTTTTTTTTGTTAAAAACGATAATTTTATAATTTTGCGAAAAATTTTCATAAATTTAAAATAAAATGGAAGACAAAGGCACTAAGACTTATAATTTTAAAAATGTTGGAAAAAAAATTAAAACATTATTAGATTTAAGAAAGATTGATATTGATTTTCTTGCATCAAAAATAGACTCAAATACATTACATAAAGAGGAAATCGAAAAAATAATTTCTGGCGAAATTCATCCATCTCTTGGTCCTTTGTTGCTAATATCTCATGCTTTAGGAGTTCGACTCGGAACTTTAACTGATAATGATAAAGAATTTGGTCCTGTTATTATCAAAGATTATAAAGATCCAGAAAAAGTTCATTCATTTACAAGTCGCAACAATTCCACAAAAGATTATTTAGAATTTTTCCCAATTGCCCAAAACAAAATGGGACGACATATGGAACCATATATAGTTGAAATAGGCGAAACTCCAACCAACGATTATGGTTTTTTATCGTCTCACGAAGGCGAAGAATTTATTTATGTTTTAGAAGGTGTTGTTGAAATTCAATATGATGGAGAAAAAGAACCTATCATATTAAAACAAGGTCAAAGTATTTATTACGATTGTATCTCAAAACATCATGTTCATGGAAAAGATGGACAAAAAGCAAAAATATTAGCAGTTGTATATATGCCAGTATAATCATGGAAGATAAACATAAAAACGATCATATAGAATTTTATGAACGTACATTAGGCGGTTGGTTAGAACATTGGGCCGAAGACCCCAACCATAAAAATAAAGATTTTATGGTATATCCCGACCGAAATTTACGTTATACATACGAAAGTTTTAACAATCGTGTTAACCAAATTGCTAAAGGTTTATTAAAATTAGGTATTAAACAATTTGATAGAATAGGTATTTGGGCTTCAAATGTTCCAGATTGGTTAACATTTCAATTTGCAGCTGCCAAGATTGGAGCCGTAACAGTTACAATCAACACAGCATATCAGAAAAAAGAAATTGAATATATTTTAAAAGATGCTCAACTAAAAGCAATTTGTTTAATTGACGGTTGGAAAGGAAACAACTATTTTGATATTTTATATAGTGTTGCTCCTAGACTAAAATATCTAAGACAAAGTCCTAATTCTGATAGTTTCGGTTTAGGAATGTCTGAAAAAGAACTATATAATTATGATATGCTCTTTGATCCTAATAGAGCAAAGTTCCCTATTTTAGAATTTGTTATTAATATGGGAGCAGAAAAACGTGCAGGTATGTATTGCACTTCAGAAATTATTCTATTAGGAAGAGGTGTTTCTGACGAAGAATTAAAAGAAGCAGAACGAAAGGTAAGTCCATATCATGTTGTTAATATTCAATATACAAGTGGTACAACAGGTTTCCCAAAAGGTGTTATGTTAACACACGTTGGTATCACAAATAATGGATATAGCATAGGACATCGTCAACATTTTAGCGAAAAAGAAAGATTGTGTTTGCCACCACCATTATTCCATTGTTTTGGAATAGTTCTTGGCGTAATGGCAATATTAACACATGGCGCAACATTAATAATGATAGAAAACTTTGATCCTGAATTGGTATTGTTTTCTATTCAAGCCGAACGTGCAACAGCATTATACGGAGTACCAACAATGTTTATAGCTATAATGTCGCATCCAAAATTTAAAGAGTATGATTTAAAATCTTTACACACTGGAATTATGGCAGGTTCGCTTTGTCCAATAGAAACCATGAAAGAGGTGATGGAAAAAATGTATATGAAAGACATTACCATAGTTTATGGATTGACCGAAGCATCGCCAGGAATGACACAGTCTTGGTATGACGATGATATTAATACTAAAGCTGAAACTGTAGGACGTGTATTTCCGTATATGAGTGTTAAGGTTATGAAACCTGGAACAAATATTGAAGTTCCTGATGGTGAACAAGGTGAAATGTGCGTGTCAGGTTATAATGTTATGGCTGGTTACTTTACTAATACTAAGGCAACAAACGAAGTTGTAACATACGATGAAGTAGAAGATAAATGGTGGCTTCATTCTGGCGACTTAGGCGTAAAAGACCCTAAAACAGGAAATTTCAGAATAACAGGGCGTATAAAAGATATGATAATTCGAGGAGGTGAAAATATTTATCCTCGTGAAATAGAAGAATTCTTGTATACTATGCCTGAAATAAAAGATGTTCAAGTGGTTGGAGTCCCAAGTCCAAAATATGGCGAACAAGTTGGCGCTTACATAATATTACGCGAAGGTTGTACGTTAAATATGCAACAAGTTAGAGATTATTGTATCGGCGAAATTGCTAGATATAAAATACCAAAATATGTATTCTTCGTAAAAGAATTTCCATTAAATGCTGCTGGCAAAATTCTTAAGTACAAATTGAAAGAAATGAGTACAATGATGTGCGAGCAATATGGTTATGAAATTTTCTAAAATCATATAGTTTCTCTTATTTAGGCGTTCTCAGAAATTGGTTTTGGGAACGCCTCCTTTTTTATAAAAAACTAATTGATAATTAAAATAAACTAGAATTTAAGAACTCAGAGTTTTTTATATCTATACTTATGGGTTATATAAATATTTATACAGATTTTGTTTCTAAAAATATATAAAAAATGCGAGCATGAATTTATACTCGCATTTTTTATTATTAAACAAAATAATCTTATCCTTCATAAACTTCATCTTGAGTAATAGAAAATAAAACCCAAGAGAAATTACCATCAGTAATTTTAGAACCACAATATTCACAAACACCAGATTGCCCCATTTTGTCGGCAGGCGCACCACAATTTGGACATTTGTTTAATGGTTTTGCCGAAACGTCAACACCATTACGACATACAAATGTCCAATATTCACTAAAATATCTTGGAGTATGATTGTTGCCTGCTATACAACGACCATCACTCGATTTAAAATAGTCGATACATGATGCAAATATTCTAACAGTTATTGATTCGTAATAGTTATCAGATTCGTATTTAACAGTTTCAATTTTTGATATTTTAACATTTTCAAGTGCATTGTGACAATCATATTCTTTGCAGAATGTTATCCAAAAGTTCATACTTTGCCATTGACGTTCACTTACTAAATGACGTGCTTTTTCCCATGTTAAATTGCTATATTGCTTATATATTTCATAAAAATATGGTTTTGCAATGTTTTCATTAAAATCATTGTATCCTTTATTATTGTGTAATGATAAAAATGTTAGTTCGTTAGATTTTACATATTTATCATAAATAGTATTATAATCAGTTCCAATTTCTTCGGCGTATGAAATCACGTCGGATGTTTTCACTTTTTTAATGTTAACAACCGACATTGCATTTACTTTCCATGCGTCATTATCGTTGCAAATAGTAGAACCACAACTTTCGCAAGTTCCTGCATCAGTAAATTTAGCAGTTGCTCCACAATGAGGACAACGTAATACGCCCATGCCTTGTGGTATTGTTGATACTGCTTCAAGACCTCTTATAAATTGCCAATTTTCAGTTATATCACATCTATATCTTAAATTTGGATTTTCTTTTGATACAGCGGTATAGTTTCCAATATATTGAACTACAATTTTTGTTATTCCTTTTCCTGTAGTAGAGTCTTTATCTGTTGAAATTTCTATAATATTAGCAGAACCAATTACAATTTCTGTTATATAATATTTATCCCATTTATTTATTTCTACTTTAAAGAAAGGATTTATTTGTGACAAATCATCTTTGCCTATTGATTGATAGTATCTTGTGTATAATAATGATGCAAAATCTAAAAATATTGGTTTAGAAAAATTTTTGTCTGTAGAATACAATTTGTTTAATTCTACAGTCATTTTAGATTTATTTTGAAATGTGTTTGTTGATGTTGGTTTTGAAGATACACTATCATAATCTGTATCTTTAGTCATTATTTTGTATATAATAAAAGATAAGATTATAACAATAATTGTTGGAATAGGATAGTTTATAAGACAATAAAATAAAATGTAAGCTAAATCGCCACCTCCACTACTATGTCCACCACTATAACCACCACTATGTCCACCACCATGAAAACCATGACCGCCTCCAGGTCGTGCAAAAGCCATTTCTGGTAGACCAATTATTAAAAATAGTATAGCTATAAATGTTAATGCTATAGATAAAACTATGAATAACTTATGTTTTTGCATCTTGTTAATTCTTAAAGTATGTTTAAAAGTTTGTATTATAAATCTACATCTAAATTATCAGGAAGTTCATTTATATCGTCTTCTCTATGAGGTAGATATTTTGCAAATGTAGGAACTGATTCGTGCATTGTTCTTAAAATTTCGTTAGGAACATCTTTCGCATTAAAGATATTTTCAAACATTTTGGTTAATTTGTCCATATCATCTTCGCTGAAAATTAAATTTAGTCCATTGTCTGGCATAAAAACAGTTTCTTTTTCTAATACAGAACAATATATTAAAAATCCTGTATGTTCCATAGTATTGTAAATCATACCTTTTTGAAAAATAGCTCGAGCATTAATTTCTGCATTTTTACGTCTAATTTTTTTAGGTATAATTAATCGTTGCAAACAAGGAATAAAAGTGAAAAGTGTCATTGCAACAGCAAATGAAATAACCGTGAATAGATACATAATATAAGGATCTATATCAAAAGGTGCAAACATAAAAAAAGTGTACAAAATAAAACCTATCAACGCAGATGCTGCAAAAGAATATATTATATAATTTGCAGATGCTTTTTTTATAATTACAACTGCTTCTGCTTGTGAGTTGTTTTCTATTTCTGCAACAGAATCATATAGTTTTGTGCGAAATTTTTCGGTAAATCTTTTCATAATTTTTTTAATAGTCAACTATTATATTTAAAAAACTTTATAAATATAGTTATTTTTTTTTATAATTAACAAAAACAATGCTAATATTTTAATTTTTTTTTTAAATTTGAAACGTGAAAGTTATAAGTTTAATATAGTTACTTATAACATTAACATCTAACTACAAAAAAAATTACATTATGAGTAATTTAAAACCAAAATCATTTTGGAAACGTCCTGAAGGTAAATTAGGAGCTGGTGTTATTTTAGGAGGAATAGCATCTTTAGCTATTTTCCATAATCCAATAATTGAATCAATATTATCAATGTTTACTTCTCCTTTGTCAACAATGGGCTTGTTTGCTATTGTTGGTGCATTAGTTATGCTAATTACCGACAAAAGAACAAGAAATTTGATAAAATTTGCATTTCAGGGAATTATGCGTAAAATTACTGGTATATTTGTTCAACTAGATCCTATCAAAATTTTAGAAAGTTATGTTGAATATCTTAAAAAAAATAGAGAAGATATGAATACTAATATTCTAAAACTAAGAAATCAATTGACGCAACTAAATGCAACTGTAAATCAAAACAAAAATGAGATGGATCAGAAAATAAGAATTGCTCGTCAAGCAAAACTACAAAATAGAACAGAATTAGTGGCAATTAATACTCGTCAATATGGTCGTTTAAGCGAACTAAATAATAAGTATGAAAAAATGATTGGAAAAATGAACACTTTATATAATGTGCTCTCAAAAATTCATACAAGTACAGCTTATTTAATTCAAGATACTGAAAATGAAGTTCGTATGCGAAAACAAGAAGCTGCAGCCGTTATGAGTGGATATTCGGCTATGCAACATGCAATGAATATTATAAATGGTGATCCTGATAGAAAAATGATGTTTGATATGGCAAATCAAGCATTAGCTGATGATATTCATTATAAAATAGGAGAGATGGATCGCTTTATTGAAATGTCTGGTTCGTTTATCGATAATGTTAATATTGATAATGCTGCTTACGAAATGAAAGGGCTTGAACTAATTGAAAAAATGGAAAAAATGGAAAAAGAAGGACTTTCTTTTCTTGAAATGTCTAATCAACTTAATCAAGGAATAAACATGACTGATGCTGAAATTGACGCAGCAATTCAAGGTTTGGATAAAAAAACTGGAGATGTAAGAGATTTTACAAATTTATATCAATAACCAATTTATTTTTATTGTTTCTATAATATTATTGTTATGAAAAAAAAAGGTATGTCTTTATTAGTTAAATTTCTAATATTTGTAATAGTATTTGCAATAGGTGGATATTTTTTTTATAAATATATGCCACAAAATTTTAAAAATATAGTTTCTCCACAACAAGATTATGAAGTTATAATAGGTGAATAAAAACAAATTAATATACTATTGAATATAAAAACAAAAAGTTCAAAAAAAAGCTTCAAAATGTATTCACTATTCTAAAAAAAATTCTTAACTTGTATGTCGATTTTAAAAACCTAAAATCTGATTATCATGCAACAGAAAAAAAGAACTATAAGTGGAAACATTTTACGTGTTATTATACCATTAACAATAATAATAGTATTAGTTGTAAATATAGGTTTATATATTTCAGTAAAAGTTCAAACACAAAATCATACTAACATCTCTTTACAAGAAATCGTAAAATCCAACGTTGATTTATTTGAATCAAAAATAAATGATGCCACCGAACAAATAAGATTAGTAAACAGATTTCGTTCTCATAATAAAATGGACGATTCTTCTAGTTTAGATTTATTAAGAATGATTATAGCTAATAGTGATAGCTTATTCTTATATGGAGGCTTTACAAAACCTGATGGAACAACCATTACAACACTTTTAGATTCAAATAAATGTTGGAAAATGTCTAAAAGTGAATTACAAGCATTAATAGAAAATCCCCAAATAAAAGAAAGAAAAAATGGATTAGGAATAAATAAAGAGGTATTTTATCTAAGTGTAGCCACATATGATGAAAATAATAAGTTTAGTAATTTAACTTCCGTAGCTTTTGATGCATCAAAAATTGATTCTATAGTACAGAGAGTTCATTTTGATGGAATAGGATTACCTTTTTTAATAGATGCTAAAACAACAAAAGTATTATCATCGCCACGAATGACAGAATTTGTAAATACATTTAGAATGTTAGATCCTCAAAATAAAGCAGTTGTAGGTTTGCATGAAATTGGAAATAGTATTATAGCTGGAGAAAAAAAGGGAATAAAACAAGTAATAGATACAGAAAATGCTGAATTTACTTACCTTTGGGAACGAATAGATAATACTGATTGGTATTTAGCATTAGCTGTGCCAATTGAAGATATTCAAGCGCGAAACAATAGAGTTGTTAAACTCTTCTTTTTATTTGTACCTTTAGCAATAACATGTTTTGTGATTATATTATATTTATTGATAAATAAATACGTAAGAAAACCACTAACACGATTAACAAAAATATCAGAATATTTTTCAGAAGGTAAAATCTATGCAGCTTCAAAAATTAATAGTGATAGCAATGATGAGGTTAGCCAAATGATAAATTCTTTTAGTACAATATCGCAACAAATAGATAGCGTTACCGAAAATATAAAAACAAAAGTAAATCAATTAGTAACATGTAGTAATGATTTAAATACATCGTCAGAGCATATTTCCAAGAGTGTAACCGAACAAGCCATGGCTGCAGATGAAATAACAAGTATTATGGATAATATTTTAACAATGATTTCACAAAATTCAACAGCAGCCGAAGAAACCAAACATGCAAGTGAAGACTTAGTTAAAAATATAGGAATAGTGTTAAATGCTTCCAACAAATCACTCCAAAGTACAAGAAATATAACTGAAAAAATACGAATAATAAATGAAATTGCTTCAAAAACTGATTTATTAGCAATTAATGCAGCAGTTGAAGCTGCTAGAGCAGGTGAAAATGGAAAAGGTTTTGCTGTTGTGGCTGGCGAAATAAAAAAATTAGCTGAAAGATGTAGAATTGCTGCAACAGAAATTGACGAACTTAGTAATCAGAATGTTGTTATTTCTGAAAACACAGCCCAAATGTTTGAAAATCTTAATCCTATTATCGAAAAAACAAATCAACGTGTATCTTCAATTGCTGATTCATGTGTAGAACAAAAATTTGGTGTAGAACAAATTCAAAAAGCAGTTAAACAATTAGCAGAAAGTACACAACAAAATAGTTCTGAAGCAGAAGATATGGTAAAAAAGGCCGAAAGTTTAACTATTATGGCTAATGATTTATCTGAAACTGCAAAATTCTTTAAAACAGAAAATTGTGATAATAGTGAAAGTATTAAAGCTCAAATAGAAATTCAATCAAATGAACTAAAACGTCTTCAACAACTTCTTCTTGAACAAATAAATTTAGAAAAAGGAAACGAAGAACAACAACCTAATCAATAATATTTTAACATCATGGCACAATATACCCAAAATCGTATACAAAAATATATTGCTACACATGGTAAAAGTTTGTGGATAAAAACAGTTTGTTTATTATTACCTTCAATTGTTGGTATAACTCTTATAACAGACTTGATAATATACAATGCCTCGTCTCATAATATGGAAGAAGTTATTCATAATATGGGTTTGCAAACAGTTAAAATTCAAAGTCATAATATATCAAACCATTTATATAAGTATGTTGATGCTCTAAATTTATTAAGTAAACAATATTCCACTCATTTAGATATAAACAATATTCTAGAAGATGCAAAATTATTAGTAGAAAATAATCCTGATGATTATGAATATATACGATTAACATTTCCTGACGGAAAATCATATACTACATCAGAAGGTTTCGACACAATTAATGATATGAGAGATAAATCATTTTTTAAAGAAATTTTTATCAATAATGAAGATGTTGCATTTTCAGAACCTCATACCATAAATTTAAGTGATAGTATGGTATTTCATGCAGTTGTTCCAATAAGAGATAACCGTGGAAAAACAATTGCAGCACTTGCTGCAGCATTCCCTAATCACAAAATCAATAACTATATTTCTAATATGTCAATTAATGGTTTGGGGGTTGGAACAATGATTGATCAATCAACAACAATAATTGCTTATCCTGACGTAAGTTGTATTAATAAAATTAATTTCATTAATTCTAATTCATTAGGGTATAAAGGCTTAAACGAATTAGGTGAAGAAATGCAAAATGGTAATAATTTATCAGGAATAGGTTCTTGTATTAATCCTCAAGGCAACGAAGTGGAAGTTTATTATCATAAAGTAAAAGGAACAAAATGGACTTGCGGAATTATTGTGGAAACTAGTCAATTATTTTCTTTTAAAACCAACTTAAAAAGATTATTGTTGGGTACTGGATTGTTTATTATTATAGTGGTTATTTTAATCGTGAAACGTATTATTAATAAATCATTTATACGACCAATAAATTCAGTAAGTAATTTAGCTAGAGATTTTGCAGATGGAAAACTATATTCAAATGCAGCAGACCATATTAATAATGTTGATGAAATAGGTATATTGGCTCTCAACATAAAAAAAATGAAAGAAAAATTATTCTCAGCCGTTGAATCTATACATAAATATTCAACAGCAACATTTTCGAGTGGAAAAAATTTAACAAACATAATTCAACAATTATCCGACAATTCTCAAAACCAAGCCACCGCAGTGGAACAAATTTCTGCAGCTATAAAAAATATGTCTTCGTCTATAGAACAAAATACTGCTAATGCAAAGATGACTCAAGAAACATCAGAAAATATTGCAGCGGATATAGATACAATTACAAAGGCTTCAGAAAGTACTCTAACTTGTATTAAAAATGTTATTTCTAAAGTAAAAATAATTAATGAAATAACATCAAGAACAGATTTATTAGCTATTAATGCTGCTGTAGAAGCTGCTCGTGCTGGAGAACATGGAAAAGGTTTTGCTGTGGTAGCAGCTGAAATTAGAAAACTTGCTGAACATTGTCAACAAGCGTCTACTCAAATTAATGAATCTAGTGCTCAAAGTTTGAAAATTACGGAACGTTCTGTTGAACTTATCGATAAAATAACTCCTCGCATTAGAGAAAATGCTAGAATGGTTTCCGATATTGCAACTTCTTGTAATGATCAACTTGCAAAAACAACTTCTATAAATCAAGCAATTCAACAATTAGCCTCTATTACTCAATCTAATTCTAAATCTTCGGAAACTATGGCTCAAAATTCAGGTGCTATGGAAGAACTTTGGCACAATTTGAGCGATTCTGTTGATTTCTTTAAATTAGAAGCTTCTGAGGTTGAATCAAAAGAAGAAATTCAAAGAAAAATTCTTGATACAACTTCTGAAATTTTAAAATTAAAAAGTCAACTTATTAATCAAATTGTTAGAGATGAAAATGAAAATAATAACAATGTAAAAGACTATAAAGAAATTAATTCTAATAATTTAATTAATCAAGATTCAGATACATTACTAGAAGAGAATACTGAAGAAAAAATTGAAGATAATCAAACATTACAAGAAAAGACTTCTTCTTCTGAAACAGAATCAGAAACTGAGTCTTCAAAATCTATAGAACAATCAACTCAATGCCAAGAACGAAATCCAGGTATTAAACTAGACATGAGTCAAAACGAAGATGATAATATAGATAAACAATATGAAAAGTTTTAATATATAAGTGTTGATTTTATTTAAACTATTCTGTTATATCAAACCAAAACTTTGTTAATTCTTTGCTACTTTCGATATTTAGTTTTGAATTATGAAGGTTTAAAAAGTTTTTACATAGTTTTAAACCTAAATTTGTTCCTGGTTCTCCATTGGTTCCTCTTGTTGATTCTATATTATTTGTGTTTAATATGTTATATATTTTTTCTTGGGGAATTTGAATTCCTGTGTCTGAAATAGAAATTCGTTTTGTATTATTATTAATAATTTCAAAATCAATAATAATTGAACCATTTTCGTAACAAAATTTAACCGCATTTGATAATAAATTACGTAAAATGGCTGCAATCATTGCTGGATCAGCGTGAATATCTGTGTTTAAATCTATTTTATTTATTATTTTTATATGCTTTGTTTCTGCTGTTGGTTGATATAAATACATTGCACTTTCTATAGCATCATATAAATCAAAATCAACACTATTTTTAACAATTTTGCCTGTCATTGATTTTGAATAATCAAGTAAATTAACAAGTAAATCATAACCTTGTGATGCTGAACCTTTCATTATTTTGATGTATTCTCCTGCATCAGAAAAACGTTTTTCACGTAGAGCTCGTTCTGTTAAATCAGAAAAACCTAATAGCGCATTAAATGGATTTTTTAAATCATGTCCTATTATGCTCATTAGTTTTGTGCGTTCTTCAATTTGATTTTTTAATTGATTTAGTGTGATTTGATACGATGATATATCGTGAATAACACCAAATGCTTTTACTTTTTCTCCATAACTATCAGAAATAAAACTACATTGTATTCTTATCCAACGCTTTTCTTGGTCTATTGGTCTTATTATTGATAAATCGTATTCTATATTTTCTATATTACTTTTAATTATATTAGTAAAATATTTATATGCAGTGTTTCTATTATCTAGAGAAATTAAATTTATAAGACCAGAAAAATCTTGTTTGTAATTTTCTGTTAATCCAAGAATTTTTGTTATAGTTTTACTGCAATTCCAAAAACCTGATACAAAATCGTATTCAAAATAGTTGCTATAAATATTTTCGATATAATCATAATATTGTCCGTTTTTGATTATACTTGATTTATAATAATCAGATTGATTGTTTAAAGGATTGTCTTTGTCGAAATTATACAATGCTCTACGTAATATAATTGAACCGTTTTCGCAAATGGTATTAAATATTTTGTTTATAGCACTAAATTCAAATACATTTTGATTTTCGGATGATATTAATGATTTTTCGCCTATCATAAAGCGTCCCATTATTTGACAACCAATAATTTCATCGTTAAAAATTATTGGAATAATAAAATACATTAATTTATTATCTTCAATGGGAACAAGAATTGAATAGGTTTTATTTAATTCTATAAATTTTTTTGAGATTTGTTCTAATAAAGAGATATTTGTATTAAAATAATCATGGTATGGGGATGAATGTTCTCCATTTTTTGTAAATGCAATATAATCTAAATTTGAAATTAAAGTAACTAAATTATATGTAGATGTTGTTGCTAACAATTGAATATAACTATTAGCAATATCTTTTGCATTAATTTGAAAATTATGAACAGAAAATGAAATATTTCCATCCATAATAATTGAACGATCAAGTATATTATCTAAAGTACTCAAAATTATAACATTTATTATTAAAAAACAAAGATAACAATTTTTTAAAGAAAAACCATAAAAAAAAACTTCTTAAATAATATTAAAAATATTACATACTTAATCAGAAAATAATATATTTGCAAATTGAAGTAATTTGAGAAATTAATAAATAAAAATAATAATTATAAAACACATTAGTCATGCAAAAAATTGACAATTACAATTTTAAAGGCAAGAAAGTTATTGTACGTGTAGACTTTAACGTGCCATTGAATAAAGAAACACATGAAGTATCAGATGATACAAGAATTCGTGGCGCTTTGCCAACAATCAAAAAAATTATCGAAGATGGTGGTTGTGCAATTTTAATGAGCCACATGGGACGTCCTAAAAAGAACCCAGATCCACAATTCTCTTTGAAACAAATTATCCCTGCTATTGAAAAATATTTAGGACCAATAAAATTTGCAGCTGATTGTGCTAATGCAGATGCTGAAGCAAAAGCTTTAAAAAACGGCGAAATTTTATTGTTAGAAAATCTTCGTTTTTATGCTGAAGAAGAAGGTAAACCTAGAGGAATTGAAAAAGATGATCCAGCTTACGACCAAGCTAAGAAAGATATGAAAGCTAAACAAGCTGATTTTGCTAAAAAATTAGCTTCTTATGCTGATGTTTATGTTAACGATGCTTTTGGTACAGCTCACAGAAAACATGCTTCTACTGCTGTTATTGCTGATTCTTTTGCTGAAGAAAACAAAATGTTTGGTTTCTTAATCAACAAAGAATTAGAAGCTATGGATAAAGTTTTGAACGATTCTCAAAAACCTTTCACTGCTATTATGGGTGGTGCTAAAGTTTCTGATAAAATCAACGTTATCAAAAATTTATTAGACAGAGTTCAAAATTTGATTATTGGTGGTGGTATGACTTATACTTTCATCAAAGCTATGGGTGGTCAAATCGGATCTTCACTTTGCGAAGCTGATAAACTTGATATGGCTAAAGAAATTCTTGACCTTGCTAAAGCTAAAGGTGTTAATGTATTTTTACCTATAGACGCTGTTAATGCTGATAAATTTGATGCTAATGCTAATACTAATATTTCTGACGTTGATAAAACTCCTGACGGTTGGATGGGATTAGATATTGCTGAAAAATCTATCAAAAAATTTGAAGATGTTATTACTTCTTCAAAAACAGTTATTTGGAATGGTCCTATGGGCGTTTTCGAAATGGAAAAATTCGCTAAAGGAACTTCTGCAATTGCTCAAGCTGTTGCAAAAGCTACTGCTAATGGCGCATTTACTTTGATTGGTGGTGGTGATTCTGTTGCTGCTATTAATAAAAACGGTTTAGCTGACAAAGTTAGCTACGTTTCTACAGGTGGTGGTGCTATGTTAGAATATATGGAAGGTAAACAACTTCCTGGTATCGTTGCTATTAGAGGATAATATTTTATTATCATACATAAAAAACACTCAGTACTGATGTACTGAGTGTTTTTTTGTATAATTTTGTTTGTAAAAATTATGTTTTATTATTTTTACTAATTTAAAATTATAGAGCAAAGTTTTGATCTAGATAAGCTTGAAATTTATCTTTATATTGTTCGCTTATTGGAATACAATTATCTGAGTCAAAAACAATTTTAAAACGTTCAATTGTAGTAATTTTGTCGAGATTTACTATATAGCTACGATGTACACGCATAAATTTTTCTTTTGGTAAATAATTTTCTATGTTTTTTATTGTTAATAAACTCATGATAGGTTTACCTGTTTCAAGGTGAAATCTAACATATTCACGCATGCTTTCAATATATTTAATATCATTAAAGTTTATACGAATAACTTTGTATTCACTCTTAATAAACAAAAAGTTTTGATTAGAATTAAATTGTGTTGGAATTTCACCTGAGTCAATTTGTTTGTAACGATAAATTTCAGCTGCTTTGTCAACAGCTCTTTTAAAATCTTCGTATGCAACAGGTTTTAAAATGTAGTCAAGTGCATCAACTTTAAATCCTTCAACAGCATATTCGCTATATGCAGTTGTAAAGACAACCATTGGAGGGTTAACCAAACTTTTAACTAAGTCCATACCGTTTAAGTCTGGCATATTGATATCTACAAACATAAGGTCAACCTCGTTTTTTAGTAGATATTTTTGCGCTTCAACAGAACTTTCAAAACTTGCATCTAATACAAGTCCTTCTGTTTTTGATATATAGGCACAAATTTGTTTTAGTGCCAAAGGTTCGTCGTCAATTGCTATACATTTCATAATGGTATATTTAAATAAACACTAAATTCTTTTTTATTTGATTGTATGTAAAATTGATAATTATCACCATAAATTAAATCTAATTGTTTTCGTGTGTTAACTATTCCTATTCCTCCAGATTTTTTTTCTGTTGTGCTTGTAGATTTTTCAATTATACTATTTTTACATACGAAAATCAATTTGTCGTTGTTTTCTGTTGATATTTTAATATTTACGTATGATTCTTCTTTGTAGCTTATTCCATGTTTAAAGGCATTTTCAATAATTGATATAAATAATAATGAGGGTACAAGTTTTTGTGGTAATATTTTTTGAATTTCAACATTGATTTTTACTTTTTCTGAATATCTAAGTCGCATTAAATCGATGTATGATGATATAAATTCAATTTCTTTTTGTAGTTCTACTTTTCCTTCAGATGATTCGTATAGTAAATATCGCATTAATTTTGAAAGACGTATTACTGCTTCTTTTGCATTTTCTGTGTCTATATCTATTAAAGCATGGATATTATTTAATGTATTCATAAAAAAATGTGGACTTACTTGTTTTTTAAGATAAGCCAATTTTGTATCACTATTTTGTTTTTCTAAAATTGCTTTGCTACGTTCCATATCTGCAAAACGAAATGATAATCTTAACCCGGCATCAAATCCTGCTATTAATATTGTAAAAAAGGTTGGTGACAACATCAACAACCAATTTTTCATGCTAATTTCATGTTTTTGTGGTGTATATTCTTCTATTTTTTCGTTGTTATGATTATACATTTCTTGTCTTAGCTTTCTATGAAATATGCAATTACAAGAGTCTTCTAGCATGTAATCTATTTTATCTATTTCATCTTCTATTAATATATAGTCATTGTTTATTTCTATGTTTTTATTTAATGTTGATTTATCTTCTTTATTATGTATTATTGTAAATAATATTATAAGCGAAATGTTTATTAGTAAAAATATTTTCCACCTTTTTTTAAATAATAAATATTTAACTAAAATATAGTGGTTTAGCATAAAAAAAGCTAAATATGGTAAAATCTTTAACCATTCATGAAAAACGTCAGGCCATTCTATATTATTATTTCCGTCGGCAGTTATAGGTAATGACAAAACGCTTATCCATAGTAATATAACTATAAGGTTTTCGGAAGTTGTTAATGGAATTCCTTTATGCTTTTCATCTGGAATTATTTGATTTTCCATTTTAATTTTATTAAGGATATTCAAAGTTTTTTCAAAATTAAAGAATATTTTATTATTTTCATAATAATATCTATGTTCTTATAAAATTAATCTACGGCTTTTTGTTTTTATAATAAAAAAGAGGTTATCATTTGATAACCTCTTTTTTTATTTAAAATTATGCTAATAAAACCTATTATAATCCAAAAGCAAAATATCCTGCTTTTCCGTTTGGATAAACTCCTTCTATAAATACTCCACCTTTTGTTGTTTCTATTATTCTTTGAATGTCTTGAATTGAATTTACATTGTTGCCATTAATTGTTACAATTACAAATCCTTTACGAACACCTGCTGACATTAGTTTTCCACTGTTTATGTCGGTTACTTTTACTCCATTTTTTATGCCTAAAGCCTTTAAATCATCTTTGCTTAATTCTTCAAATGAAGCTCCTAATACTTCTAGTGTACTAACTTTTGACATCGCCATTGTATTTTCAGAATTTTTGAATGTTATTTCTGTTGTTTGTTTTTTGCCATTATGTATATATTCAACTGTTGTTTTATCTCCAGGACGGAATTGTGATACATTTTCTTGTAGAGCAGCAACTGAATTTACATTTTTACCATTTATACTTAAGATAATATCTTTTTCTTTAATACCAGCATCATCTGCACTTCCACCATCAATAACTTTAGCTACATAAACACCTTGAATTTTTGATAAACCAGCTTCATCTGCTATTTCTTGATTTACATCGCTAATTTGAATTCCTAATAATGCACGTTGAACCATTCCATATTCCATTAAATCACTAATCACTTTTTGAACAATACTTACCGGAACAGCAAATGCATATCCTGCAAAATTTCCAGTTTGTGAAGCTATTGCTGTGTTGATTCCTACTAATTGTCCATCAATATTTATTAATGCACCACCGCTATTTCCTGGATTTACTGCTGCATCTGTTTGTATAAATGATTCTACTGAATAACCATTTTTATTGTTGATTATATTTATATTACGTGCCTTTGCACTTACTATACCTGCTGTTACTGTTGATGTTAAATTAAATGGATTTCCTATTGCTAATACCCATTCTCCAATTTTAACATTGTCGCTATTTCCAAATGGAATAACTGTTAAATCTGGAGCTTCTATTTTTAGTAAAGCTATATCTGTTGCTGGGTCGCGGCCAATTAGTTTTGCATCGTATGTACGTTTGTCGTTTAATACAACTTCTATTGATGTGCTATTTTCGATTACGTGATTGTTTGTTACTATATAACCATCGTTAGATATTATAACACCTGATCCAGATGCTTGTACTGGACGAGATTCCATTTGTGGAATTCCAAAAAAGAATTGATATAGTGGATTATCAAAATCTTCGTTTTCTTGGATATATTTTGTTTTAACGTGAACTACTCCATCGATACATTTTTCTGCAGCTGATGTAAAATCTATATTTGTTGCTACTTCTGATTTTGTGTCAAAGAGTGTTGGCATTGACACTTGTGTTTCTATAATATTTTGTTTTTCTGTTTTGTTTGAGAGTGCATTGGCTATTGCATAACCTCCAATTCCTCCAACTAATCCTAGTCCTAATATAATTAATGTTGTTTTAAAATTGATACCTTGATTATTCATAATTGTATCCTCCAAATATTTTTTATTTTTTTATTTCTTTTTTATTATGATGCAAATATACTATGATAATTTATATATTGTATCGCTCATTAACACCGATTAACATTTATTGAACCAATTTAATTATTCATAGCTAAAATAAGTTAATTTTAACATAAATCTCTTAATTTTTTATTCTTCAAAATAATGAATAATCTATTAATAGTATTGGTTATATTTTGGAATTATATTTGCTTACTTAATTCAAAATTATTAAAAATTACAGATGCAACAAAATATTATCATTCCAGAATTGCTTGAATTTGATATATTTAAACCTTTCAGCAATTTACTTCATTTTGTAACAACAAGATTTTCTCCTGTTGACAATGGGAATGATTTTAATATTGGTTATAGTGGTGATAGCATTTACAAAATTATTCACAATAGACTTTCGCTTGCTAAAGTGTTGGATTTAAAACCTGAAAATTTTGTTTTTCAAAATCAAGTTCATGGTGTTAATGTTACTATTGTAGATAAAAATAATGCTGGTGCAGGTTTTTATTCTAAAGATGATGCTATTCAAAATAATGATATTTTAATTACTAATAAACCTGGATTGTGTTTAATAACTCGTTCTGCTGATTGTACTCCTATTTTAATGTTTTCGCCTGATAAAAATGTTATTGCAGCAATTCATTCTGGTAGAGAAGGTTGTAAACAAAAAGCTTGTATTGTTGCTATACAAGCTATGATTGAAAATTTTGGTTGTGATATTAATAATATTAAAGTTGCTATAGGTCCTGCTATTTGTAGCAATTGTTATCAAGTTGATAAACCTTGTGCTGATGATTATTTGACTAGAGAATATTTTAGTTCTGATATCGTTGTTGAATTACCAAATCAAAAATTTTCGATTAATATGAAAAAAACTATTGTTAGTGATTTACTTCATGAGGGTATTAATGTTAACAATATAGAACATTGTGATTTATGTACAAAACATGATGAACCTTTATTTTTTTCTGCTCGCAATGGAAATAATCAACGTTTTTGTGCTGGTATTATGTTAAAAGATATTTAATTATGAATAAAAATTATATTTTGATAGTGGCTTTGGCTTTATTATTTTCTGCTTGTAATAAAAAACAAGCGAAACAATCTAATAAGACTGCTTTAAAAACTACTATGTCTACAATGAAAATTTCTAATATTGAAACAAACAATATTGATGAAGAAGATTATGTTGATACTATTCTAAATTATACTGATAATTTTGCAGAAAATATTCCAGAAGCTATTTCAAAATATGATATTTATTTTTGGAATACTGACTCTGCTGTTATTGATAATTCTGAAGATAAATTGACTGAAATTTCTAATAATAATCAAAATAATGCTGCAATTCAAACAGGAGCAAATTTTGCTACTGCTTTTTCGTTGAAAAATGATAGTTTAAGTGAAAAAGTTATTAATAATTTGTCGAAATTCGGTAAAAAAATTAATTTTAAGGTTGATACTCTTTTTCACAGACATTTAGATAGTGTTTTTATAAAAACAATATACGAAAACGAAAATAATGGTAATTCTTCTATTGCTGCTATGATGATGGCTGGTAATTATTTTAAAATGTTACAACATTGTGCTAAAAACAATCTTAATGATATTAAACTTCAACGTGGTATTGAACATATTAATCATTTAACTGATTATATTAATAATGCTTTGCAATCTACCGAAGATTTAAAAACTAATATTTATTTGCAAAAGCTAAAAACTACTGCTGACTCTTGTAAGATTTTATATCAGCAATGTAATGAAAATTATAATGGTGAAGGTATTAAATATCAACCTTTAATAGATTTAATTGATAATACTTTAAATGGGGAATTGGAATAAATTTTATTATATTTAATTTATAATCTCAATTTTTATTAATTGAGATTATTTTTTTGTTATAGCATATCTTTTATTACTATTGTTTTTTTCTTATAAAAAGGTTTTTATTTTTTATGCTTCTATATTGTCTAAATTTTGAAAATATTTTATTTTTTAGTTTTTATTCTCTACAATTTATTGTATCTATAATTTATTTATTTGTTTATTTATAAGCCAAGCATTTTGATTTATCATTTTTAATAGAAATTCAATATTTTTAATAAAATTCTTTTTCTCTGAAAATAAAAAAGTCGCACGTAATCACTACGCACGACATTCCTTTTACTCTAACCTATTAATACTTAAATCAATACTTTTAAACGATATACAAATGTATAGTGAATAGCCTAATTGGACAATAAAAATTGTTACAATACATTTTGAAATCGTTTCATTTCGTTTTCTTTTTGTTTCAATTTATTCTTATGTTGTTACATTTTTTGAAATAATAACAAAAAATATATAATACTTTTATCAGTTTTAAAACAAATACTATTATTTTTTAGTATGCAATTACGCCCGAACCTACCAATTCATCGTCTTGATACCATGCAGCAAATTGTCCTGGAGTTATACTTTTTTGTGGAATGTCAAATTTTATGTATAATCCTTCTTCTTTTCTTATAACAATTGCGTCTTGAAGTGGTTGACGATAACGTATTCTTACTTTATAACGTTTTTCTTCTCCAATATTTAATGCTTGATCGGGACGAATATAATGTATTTCGTCTTCTCTAATAAATAATGCTTTTCTAAATAATCCAGGATGGTCGTCTCCCATACCTATATAAATGATATTTTGGTCAATATCTGTTGCTAATACATATAAAGGTTTTTCATGACCTCCTATATTTAATCCTTTTCGTTGTCCAATTGTATAATATTGAGCTCCAATATGTGTTCCTATTATAAATCCATCATCTGGAGTGTATTTATATGGTTGGGACAATGCTTTTAAATCATCTGGGTCGTCATGTCTATTTCTATAAACAAAAGCGTCTGGGGTCATTTCTACTATATCTCCGTCTTTTGCTTTTAGCTTTTGTTGTAAAAATACTGGTAAATCAACTTTCCCAACAAAACAAATTCCTTGTGAGTCTTTACGTTTTGCACATGCTAAATTTATTTCGGCAGCTATTCGTCTAACTTCTGGTTTTATTATATCACCTACGGGAAACAAAACGTTTTTAAGTTGATTTTGACTCATTTGACATAAAAAATAACTTTGATCTTTGTTAGGATCATTTCCTGCCAAAAGTCTGCTATATGTTTTTCCATCTTTTCCCACCACTTCGTCGCGACGACAATAATGTCCTGTTGCTACATAATCTGCTCCAAGTTCTTGTGCATAACGATTAAACATTTCAAATTTTATTTCTCTATTGCACAAAACATCTGGATTTGGTGTACGGCCTTTGCTATATTCATCAAACATATAGTCTACTACGTGACTCATATATCTTTCTGATGAGTCTACAACATGTAATGGAATATCTAATTGTTTGGCTACCATTCGAGCCACCATTTGATCTTCTTCCCATGTGCAATCGCCTGATAATGTTACGGAACTATTTTTCCAATTTATCATAAACAATGCGTGAACGTCGTAGCCTTGTTGTTTTAGCAAATATGCTCCAACTGCACTATCTACGCCGCCGCTTAATCCTATTACAACTTTCTTTTTCATAATGTTGTAAATATAAATTTGTTGGTTTCTGTTTGTAAAGGAATGGTTTTGGTTATGTTTTCTTGAAATACATAATCAATATCAGCCTTTAATGTTGAATAGTGAGATAATAAGTATGGCGAATGATCTAAACAAAATTGTAAAATCCCTTGTGATTTTGCTATTTTATAGAGTGATATTGCCATTGAAACATTATCATCTGTAAATGTATATTTTTGTGTGTTTAATAATTTTTCTGCCAACGCACCTGCAAATATTGTATCTTCTACACATGGCTTTAAGTGTCGTCCACTACACATCAAATTTACATTGCCATCAATTTGTTGTATTTTTGTGAACAAGGCATCTATATTTATAAAACCTCCTGCTAATACATATTCGCTTTTTGAGATTTTTTCTTGTGCGTATGTGCCATTGGTTGTAGAAAATGCTATTTTTTGATTTTTGATTTTATTTGTACAAAATTCTAGTGGAGAATTTCCAAAATCATAACCTTCCAATTTTTTTGCATTACGTTCTCCTGCTGCTAAATATCCTTGTTGCTTCAATAATTTTGGAGTTTCTATATCTGAATATGTTTCTATAAATTGTGCTCCATAACTCAAAGCTGTTGTCATGGTGGTTGTAAATCTTATTACATCTATCAATACTGATATTTTTGCAATAGGAAAATTGTCAACTAAATCTGGCGCAGGTATTATGTTAATGACGTTTATCACGGTGTTTTATTTCACACAATTCAATATCAAAAATTAAATTTGCATAACTTTTACCAGCTATTTCTTGATTTCCATAAGCTAATGCTGATGGTATATAAAATCTTGATATTTCACCTTCTTTCATTATTGGTAAGGCATATTCCCAACCTCTTATTACTCGACCATATCCTACTGTAAAAATAAATGCTTTATCTTGACATTCTTCTAATAAAGAGTCTGGTTTATGAAGTGCATAAAGATTATATTTTACTGCTACTGTATCGCCTACTTCACATTGTTCGCCTTCGCTTGCTTTGTTTATTGTATAAAATATATTATTTTTTTCTATTGCTTCTATATTATTGACTTTTAGATATTCTTTTATTGCATCTTTATCTTTATCTATTTGAAATTTTTCTTTTTTACATGCTGTTGATAATATGATTATTAGCATGAAAAGTGATAATATACCTTTTGTTTTCATTTTATTTTTTATTTTAGTTTGGTGCAAAAGTATAATAATTTTTTTGAAATGTGAATATGTTATAATTCAATATATAAAAAAAGCGTAGCTTTTAACTACGCTATAAGATATTGTGTTTTGGGTTTATTTACTAAAATATTCGTTAAATGCTTTTATTCTTTGTTTTGCATTTTCAAAAACATTATCAGATAGTTGTGATACACAAACTCTAATGCCATCGTGACAACTTCCACAAATATTTAAACCTACTGCCGAAATCCCAAATCTTAATAATGATTTTACTAATTTACCACAATCCATACCTGGATATGTTACAGTAAAATAAAAACCATCTGCTACTGGTTCGTTGCCATCTTTGTCGTAAACTGCAATAAAACCATTTTCAAAAAATGCTTTTTTAAGTTTTTCTGCGCGTCGTGCATATTCTTTTATTGGTTCTACAAAATTATATTTGCCATCACAACATGCGTTTAACATTGCTGCAAATCCATATTGTGGTGTATGTGTGGTTCCTGTTGATAATGTATATAATGCATCAAATATCATGGCATGTCCAAAATTGGCATTTCCAAAATATTCTTTTAAATCTGGATAGTTTCGATCAAATATTGCTGGACTTATCATCATAACTGCAATACGTTGTCCTGCATAACTAAAACTTTTGCTTGCTGACAATAATAATATCCAATTGTCGGTATATTTTGCAACTGTTGGATTGTATGGTGCTTGATTTGGGGTGGATATATCTCTACGAAAATCCATTCCAAAATATGCAAGATCTTCCATTACAATAACATCATATTTGGTTGCAAGTGTTCCGATTGTTTTAAGTTCGTCTTCGGTAAAATTAATCCATGATGGATTGTTTGGACTTGAATATAGTATTGTACTAATATCTCCTTTTTTAAGATAAGACTCTAATTTTGCTTCTAGTTTTTCGCCACGATAGTCATACACATCAAAAGTTTCGTATTTCATTCCCAAAACTTTTAATTGTGATTTGTTAACTGGAAAACCAGGATCTATAAATAATGTTTTACCTTTATTTTTATCTGTTCTGTTTGCCACCATAAACGAAGCAAAACATGCTTGCATACTTCCTGTTGTTGCTAAACAATTTTTGGCAGGAACATCAACGTTTATAAAACTTTTTGCAAATCGAGATGCTGCTTGTTTAAGTTCTGCTACGCCATCTACTGGTGGATATAATGCACATAAACCTTTGTTAGCTGCGTCTCGTTCTGCTTCTAATGCTATTTGGGGTGGTTGTAATCCGGGAACTCCCATTTCTAGACGTACAAATTTTTCGTTAGTCATTTGTTCTAACATATTTGCTAAACGTCCTGTTTCGCGTATCGACATTCTACTGCTGTCGGCAACTCCTAATTCGTTTATTTTTTGTTCTAATTCTGTTTCTGAGATTGGAAATGTATACATAATATTTTTTTTTACTTTGTTACCAAAATTTTTTATTTTCTTTGCTATATTCAAATCCTCCTGCTGATAGTTTTTGAATTATTTCGTCTTGTGATATATTATATTCTTCACAAAATTGTTCTAATGAGGAATATTCATCTCGTAGTTTTGTATTTATAAAACTCATTAACATAAATGTATCTTGTGGTAGTGTGTCCATTTTTTATCTTTTTGGGCAAAATTATAATTTTTTTTTATTAATAAAGAATTACATGATATGTATTATTTTTTCGTAATAATATTTATTTTTTATACTTTTGAACAAAACTAAAACTTTATATTAAAATGTATAAAATTGTAATATTAGATGCTGATACTTTAGGTGATGATATTAATTTAACCGAAATTGAACAATTTGGAGAAATCACTAAATATGGTACTACTTCAAATGAAAATACTGCAAATCGTATTAAAGATGCTGATATTGTTATTTCTAACAAAGTTTTTATTGGTAACAATGAAGTAGAAAATGCTAAAAATCTAAAACTTGTTTGTGTTGCAGCCACTGGTTATAACAATATTGATATAAAAGCTCTTAATTCAAAAAATATTGCAGTTACTAATGTTAAAGGTTATTCTACACAATCTGTGGCTCAATTAGTTTTTGCTTCTATTTTAAATATTTATGGTAGTGTAAGTGATTATAATACTATTATCCGTAAAGGTGAATGGCAAAAATCTCCTACTTTTAATATGCTTAATTTCCCTATCAACGATCTTGAGGGTAAGGTAATTGGTATTATTGGGCATGGTAGCATTGGTAAAAAGGTTGAACAAATTGCAAAAGCTTTTGATATGAAAGTTATTCTTTTGGGATTTAATAATCGTAAATATCCTGAAAGTGAACATCGTTACAATAAAGAAGAATTTTTTAAAAAATCTGATTTTGTTACAATTCATTGTCCTTTAACAACCGAAACCAAAAACTTAATTTCTGCCAACGAATTAAATATGATGAAATCTTCGGCAATATTAATTAATACTGCACGTGGACCTGTTGTTAACACTGATGATTTATATAATGCTCTTAAAAATAAAACAATACGAGCTGCTGTTTTTGATGTTTTTGAACAAGAACCTCCAAAAAATCATCCTATATTTAGTCTTAACAATGCTTACATAACTCCTCATATTGCATGGGCAAGTTTTGAGTCTAGACAACGATTAATTGCTGGTATTGCTTATAATATAAGATGTTTTATTGATGGAAATATTGATGAGATTAGAATTCGTTAAAATTTATAATTATTGTTGTTAGAGGTAATTTTGTTATTTTTTTTCCAACATTTTTAAAATTATAAGTCTTAGTGCTCGCCAAGTAGAGACGCGGTGCACCACGTCTCTACATTTTTTT
>JAKSUC010000169.1 GCA_024413595.1 Bacteroidales bacterium | reverse complement strand
AACTATCAATTGTCAATTATAAACTATCAATTAATTAAGTTATTAACAAATTAAATTTTTAACCAACACCGTGGCTGTTTTAAAGGTCTTACGTTCAAAAAAAAAGTCTCGAGAAAAACAAATGGCTACCACACCCACACCAAAAACTCAGTCGGAGTTCAGCCACGGTATTTAAAAACAAAATATCATGGCAAATAATCCAATTCATAAAGAAATGTTAGCGTCATTTAACGAATGGTACTTACAAGAAAAAGGTATGCCATTCGTATGGAATGGCAAAGAAAATTCGATGTTAGATTATGTATATCGTAATCTTAAAGCACTTTGTCAGCGTACAAATTGCGATACAAGTGATGAAATGATACAAAGTTTATGGGTTAAAATGTACACTTCATTAAGAGATTGTTATCCATGGCTGTATAATCACTGCACACCTTCAATGATAGCTTGTAAGTTTAATGAAACTATCGCTAATATCAAAAAACGCCCAATAGAACAACAAACAACAATCAATTTTGAAATAATCAATGAAATGTTGAAAAAATGAATCAGTTAGCAAAAGTAACGCAAATAGCGATACGTCAAAATGCTTGCCCTGCATTGAAACTATCAAATACAGAATTTTTAGTAGAAATGGCACCTCGCATTGTTACAATAGCACAACGCAATTGTAATAGTGTTTCACTTGCAATAGTATCTGATTTACCTTCATTAGTTGATGTTAAATGTGTTTATGGCGTGGAATACGCAATTGGATATATAAAGTTGTGGATTCAGAATCTATGTGAATACTTAGGTGATAAATTCACAATGACAAAGGCTCAGATTGATGAAACAGCAAACCTTATTTATGCAGACAATTATTTTTTAAATATTGCTGATGTCAACATTGTTTTTTCGAGAATAAAAAAAGGTGATATTAATATGTTTGGTGGTTTGAATGGAGCAAAACTTTGTTCACTATTTAGTGAATATCGTGCAGAACGTGCCAATGTTGCATACGAACAATCACATAATTCAGATGAAATAATAAAAAAACATGGCTTTGACTGTTCATCAACATTAACAGAAGAACAAGTTTACGAAATGTACAAGAATGCACGAGAAAAAAGAGATGCTGAAGAAGCCGAAAAAACAAGATTAGCACAAATAGGGGCAAGTTTAACAAAAATACAGGTAGAGAATGGAAAATGACGAACAAAATAAAAAAGATGAATTAATAAAACAAGGATTGAATGAAATTGAAGAGGCGTCTAACAGATTAACTTCTGGTAATGCAGCGCACCAAAGAGGTAATATCTTAAATATTGTAAGATATATAAAAAAATTGTTTAACGATAAAAAAGACGGAAAAAATGAATAAAGAATATATAGAAAAAGAAGCTAAAAAATATGTTGAAAAAATTCAACATATATTATTTACACCTTCAGAAGTGGTGGTAACTGCATTTATAGAAGGTGCAAAAACTCAGGAAATGATAGAAATGTCATTAAAAAGTTACCAACAATTAGCAATGCGTACAAATCAAGATTGTAGCAATAATATTTCTTATATGTTGCTAAATCTAATATCAGAAACAGGAGAACTGGCAGGTAAAGTTGCAAAAGCAATACGAAAAGAAGAAGTATATATCGACCGTAATAATTTAATGGATAATAGCCAATCTAATTCAGAATTGGAACACGAAATGCAACTTGAATTAGGTGATGTTCTTTGGCAAGTTGCAGGATTATGTGAGTGCATGGGTTGGGATATAGAAGAGATAGCAAGAATGAATCTTGAAAAACTTCAAGACCGTCAAAAAAGAGGTGTTATAATTGGTGATGGTGATCATAGATAGGAGGTTGAAATGCGAGGGAAGAAGATAATATTAACAGAAGCAGAAAAACAATTTAAATTTGTAGTTAATTAAAGGAGGATTTAAAATGAAAGAAATGAATAAAATAGAAGATACATTGAAGTTTATGAAGAAAATCGAAGAATTTAAGCAATGGAATAAACTTTATAATCGTTTCAATAAAATAGGTGATGAAATTTGTAAAATACTCGATAAATTAGATCCAAACACATTGAATTATGATGTACTAATGAGGATAAAAAAATGGGCATATAATATATATACACAAGATAAAGAATTAACAAATGAATTCGTTAAAGAATATTCGAATAAGCTTAAGGCTTATAATGAACTTGATAAAATTCTATCAGACCTAAATTTTTAAAAAAAACTATGAATAGTACAATTAATAGAATTTGCTCACCTCATAAATGAGGCGAGCAAAAAAAAACGCTGTTATAATGATTATATAACAGCGTTTTATTTTATTTAAATATGTTATAAATATAATTATTAATGATTTTTTCGAGTTCATTTTTCAAAACAGGATGCGAGCCGATAAATTGGCGTTTTGGCATTTTTACTTTGTGATTTCGCCCTGTCATATCACCTTCGTTATGTGCTTTTGCATATTTAACATCTGAAAAAATAATTACCTGATGTGGTTCTATTCGATATTTAATAGAACGTCCAAGATTACCAGTTTTACCTGTAAGGATTTTGCGCCTACCGTCAGCACCTTTGGCATGTG
>JAKSUC010000168.1 GCA_024413595.1 Bacteroidales bacterium | reverse complement strand
TACCTTGGAAATTGCTATGAAGATTCTTGGACACAAAACAGAAGATATGACAAGACTTTATGCAGAACATGAAACAAAGGTAAAACTTGATAATGCTAAGGATGTTTTGGAACAGGGATGGAAATTATTAGTTGCATAATCTTGACAGTGTAATTTATTACAGCATGTATTTTATATAAAAAGATGTTATAATGATAAAATGCGTAAGTTTATATTTCTTATTATAATTTCAACCTTATTTATTTCATGTAATGGTAAAAACGTTAAAAAAGAACCTGCACAATCTGAAATCTATGATTATTATATTTCTTGTTTAAAAGGTGATATCGATAGTGTAAAACAATTCTTATCTGAATATCCTGAGTATGTTGATTCTGAACTTGTTTCGGATGAATCCGATTATTCTTATCAAAATTTTGCAAAATATCTTATTAATGAAAAAATTGTCGAGTTCTCTGACGATGAAGCTGAGGAAAAACTTGCATTTATAAAGAATTATAAAAGAAAGACAATTAATATAGCTGCAAAATACGGAAAGTTAGATGTTTTGAGAGTACTTATTGAAAATGATGCTTATATAAATGCAAAGGATGAATATGAATATACACCGCTAATCAGTGCTGTTAGTAATAGTAATATTGAAATAGTACGAGAATTATTAAGACATAACCCCGCTTTGTATGAAAAAAATGATGAAGATTTTACCGCATTGGCTTTAGCAGTATATTACAAGGAAAATTTATGTGTAGAAGAATTGCTAAAAAATGGAGCAAATACAGAAATTCAAACCCAGAATTTTACGCCACTAGGAATTGCAATAATATACGATAATGAAGAAGCCAGAAATCTTTTATTAGATTATGGTGCAGATGTAAATGCAAAGACAAAGGATGGATTATCTGTTTTACAAATAGCAGCACAAGAAAATAAACTTGATTCCTTACAATTATTGATAAAAAAAGGTGCGGATATAAATCATCGTAATGTTTATGGTGCTACAGCGTTAATGTTGGCTGCTTATCGAGATAATTTTGAAATTGTTAAAGAACTTGTAAAACAAGGTGCAGATGTTAATGCTGTTGATAATACTGATTATAATGTTTTAGTTTATGCTGCAGATGCACATGATACAAACAAGACAGATTTAAAAGTAATAAATTATTTACTTTCAATAGGTGTGAATAGTCCTTATATAAATACATCTGTTTTTAACTCTCAAACCCAGACTAAAAAAAGTACAAAACCTTCAGATAATTTTAAGTATAAACTTTCTGATGATGGAAATGGTGTTGTTATTTTGAAATATATAGGTAGTGAACGAATAGTAGAAATACCAAAAGAAATAGAAGGTTTCCCTGTTATACAGATAGGACAGTATGAAAGTATTTTTAAAGATTTTAATAAAACTATATTCGATCAACTGATTATTCCTGATACAGTTATCTCAATAAAGTGGGACGCATTTGCAAATGCGAATATAAGAAAGATTACAATACCAGATTCAGTAAGGGATTTGGATGCATCTGCAATAAGTAATATTGGATATTTAGAAGAATTAAAACTTCCGTCAAAAATTGATATGAATAATTTTCATGTTTCCTTTGCATCAACTTGTAATTTAAGCGAAGTTATTATACCAACATCTGCCAAACCTACATATTACACTAGTATTACTGTAAATAAGCAGAGTAAAATAAAAAGAGTAGTCTTTTCCGAGGGAATAAAAGCTGTTGGTGTTAATGGAAATATAAAAAATATAAAAGAGATAGTATTACCTAATTCTACCGAATGTTTTACAGGAAGAGTTTTGCTGAATTCAACTACAAAATTTGTAATACCTTTTCAGAGTAAACAATTACGTTTTAGATATACATGGGATCCAGATTTTCCTCAAAGTTTTTTGCCTTACATAGCAGATAATTGTTCTCTAAGTGAACAGAAAGAAATCCAGGATACATGGAAAAAATTGGGTTTTTCAGGCTATTTTGCGGAAGAATCAATTTTTTAATTTAATTCGTATATATACTTACATAATTCAAATTCTGAATCAAATTTTATACATTTTATAAATTTTCGCTTACATAAAGTGGTTGTATTATCTACAACTACTTTTTTGTATGTATTCTTGTAAAGTTGTAATAATTCAAAGCCGTTTATGGTTCTGTCTCTGTTTTCTGAAAAGTAAGTTATTATTGCTTCAAGATTGTTTTTATAAATAATGCTGCTTATTTTACATAACTCTTTGTTAAATACAGAATCGATTTGCCTATGTTCTTCTTTTGTAACATAAATTAGATTTACAGGTCTGTTGTCGAGAGCATTATTGTTGATATGGTGGATTTGATAAGCACTTCTGTTTTCTATAGGGTCAAAAGCTCTTTTTACTAATTCATAAACATTATGATCACCGATTTCTCTTGAATAAACCTTACTGCAATGAAGAAATGTTCCTACAAAATATGGTTCAATGATTTTGTTGTTATATTTTACTCTGCCAAAATTACTTACCTCAACAATGATTCCAGGTTTCGCTTCACATTCTTTGAATATTTCCTCTTTTTCATTTATTTCAAGGATTGGATAATGAGGATAATTTACATTTGGAAGTATTAATTGATTTCTTAATTCTGCTATTTCTAATAAAGATAATTTGTGATACCCACTCATAATATATTTTATTTTACCACAAACTTACCCAAAGTAATAACTTTCTGCCCCCTTTGTAGTATTTAATAACCCATTAGGACATACTGTTCCACTTTATTATTAAGCCAT
>JAKSUC010000167.1 GCA_024413595.1 Bacteroidales bacterium | reverse complement strand
AGTAAAAAAACAAAAAAGTGGAATAAATTCCACTTATTTTCTTGAATGTCTTTTAGGTATGATACCAATGCACAGATTAAGCCATTCGGTATGATACCAATGCATATTTATAGTATAACTATACAAATTTTTACAGCTAATTATTCATTTTCTTTTCGTTTTCTCAAAACAAAATAAGCACCAACAGTCGTAAACCCAACAATAGATAAACAAATGATAATTATAATAGATGATTGTTCCTCATTATCACCGAATAAAGAAATAATATTTGTTCTATTCCTTAAAGCATTTAATTCATCTTTATCGAATATTTCTAAGAAATCATCGTAGTCATAATCAGAAATCATATAGCAATATCTAGATTTAGCGTTAAGAACTATCTCTTCATTACCAAAGTAAGTTCTTCCAATTTCTGGGACTGTATTAATAAAAACTTGCCTATCGTCAGGTGATAATTCATCAAATAAAGATTTTAAAGTTAATTTAACGGAATCTTTACTTTCCGTACAAAAACCATCAGTTAGAGTAATAAATTGTTTAGAAAAGTCTTCAACACGAAAATCCCATTTAGCGTAAAGGGTTTGATTACCAACATAATCCCATTGTCTGCTGCTCGTTTCTTTATTTACAGGTCTTCCTAACGCGTCAAAATATTTTACTCCATATTGATCAAAATAGCCCAAAAATGTATGACCTACAAAGGTTGGAACATCAATATTACTTAGGTTTGAATTCCATGCTACAGAAGATAAGCTATCTGTACCACCAGTACCACCATTTTTATCAAAAGTTATATTGCTTCTTTTCAATTCTAGATTTTCACAATAACATAAAGATGGATTTGCGTTTGCGTCAAATCTACCTGAATAAATATCAACTTGATTAGGACGTTGTGGATCTTTATCAATATTTAGACACCCACAATCAGAAATATTGTCTCGAATAAAACCTCCATTAAAAATAAGAGTAGGAAGTTTACCAGTTTCTTTACCATAGCCACTATAAAATCCACCGCCAGCCCCAAAAGCCACATTATTATGAACGTAAAAAGAGCCGGAAACATTAACATTACCGCCTAAAGATAAAATAGCACCGCCATTACCTACATTAGAAACATTGCTGTAAATTTCTCCACCAGAAAGATATGCTTTTCCATAATCCGCGACATAAACAGCACCACCATATGCAGCTTCACAATTAGTAATAACACCACCATTCATATTGAATGTTCCATTACCAATATGAACTGCACCACCATAGCTATCTTCATTACTATTTTTGAAATTTCTAATAGTTCCACCATTAAGATTAAAAATAGCAGTAGTAGTATATTCTAGATAGATAAAACGCTCGTAATTTGCGGTGTTTTTTCTTTCCATCACTCCAGTTCCGATTGAATCATATAAAGAAAATTCACTCCTCTTAGAAAGTGTTATTGCGTTATCAGAATCATCACCTTCATACTCAAAACTAACAGTATTTCCATTTAAATCTAAATGTAAAACAGTGTCAGATAATGTGATGTTATTTGAAGTTATTGTTACATTATTTCCTAAGTAATAATATCCACTTGTAGGTAAGGAAGTTGTAGAAGTCCATTCTTCCCATTCAGCTTCCACTCCACATCTAGAAGTAGTTTCCGCATAAACTGAGGCAATGTTATTAGGTTTAATGCCAATAAGAAAACCAAAAGATAAAGCAATTCCAGATAATAATAGAGATAATTTAGTAATATTCTTTTTCATTTGCAATACACACAAATATTATACGCTTAATTTTTAATTAAAAATAAAAATTGTGTTTGAAATCAGCACAATAAAGAAAAAGTGGAATTAATTCCACTTATTTTTCAGAATGGCAAAAGGCAGTGGAAATAATACAATTGTCCACCCTACTCTTTATTCAATAACTTCGAGATAAAAAGATACTGGTCTAAATCCATCATTACAAGATATCATTGCACTATTCGGGTTTTTCATCCAGCCGTCATAAAAATTATTAATTCCGTTTGCTAAATCTTTAACAAACGGTTCAATAATAGACCATGCACTATCACAAAAATTTTCAGGTTTTTTTCCATTAATTGACAAGAAGGTGTCTCCAATTTTTAATGCGCAAGCATGAGAGATTGGATTTTCAAACTCTTTCATTAACTCTTTATATGTGGTAATTGCTTTAACAGTAATTTTAATATTTTTCATAATATTCAATTATTTCTTTTTACTAATTTCTGGAAGCTCTTCATATTTTGCGTCACTAATAAACAAATCATAATCTGAAATCAATCTTTGTTCTTGTATGATTCTGAATTTTTCAAATTCACTTATTTCCGTTTAAAAAATGAAAACAAAAACTTAAAAGCATTGCCATAATTTTAGAAATGCTAATAAATCAAAAAAGGAGAACTATGATGGCATACAGTAAACTAAACAAACAAAAAATAATTGATGATTACAAAAACGGGGTTAACTTAGATGAAATTTCGTTAAACCGTAATATACCAAAATCAACCATTTATAAGTGGATAGAAGAAGAAAATACCTTAAAGAAAAGAATAAATGATTTAACAAAAAAAGTTGAAGTATATAAATATCTTTTCGAATTGGCTAATCCAGATGAAAAATTAAGATTAAAAACATACAAAGAATTTTATATGAAAGATTATGGTCCAAAGTTTCTTTCTAACCTTCTTTCGATCAATAAAAACAAGTTTTACAGATATTTAAATCACAAAGAAACAATTTTTGAAAAATTTGATGCCATCATTACTCCTTTAATAATTGAAATATTTAATAAAAGTGAAAGAAGATTTGGCCCTCAAAAGATAAAAATAAAAT
>JAKSUC010000166.1 GCA_024413595.1 Bacteroidales bacterium | reverse complement strand
TTCATAACATCAGCCCGGAAGATTACCTTCGTTGTGTTTTCGAACGTGCACCTTACTGCAAATCCGACGAAGATTGGGAAAAGCTCTTACCATGGAATATTAAAATAACACCTTATGAACCTCGTGGCGAATGGGTGAAAGATTAGAAGTATCCTGATAAACTCTTAAAAAATCCTCTAATTTGTTTTATTCTAGATTAATAGGTATCTCACAATGAATTTTTATACGGACAAAAATTGTCGGTATAACAGGATTTATACGAGATACGTATAATATGTGTTATGTGGATGCACCACTGGTGCACAATTGGAGGTTTATAAGTAATGGCATATAAAAACATCAAAAATGCAAAAGACATATTAGAATTGAATGGTGGTGATACTATAGAAAAATCCTCTTTATATTCATTAATAGTTGACTCAAAAAGAAAAGATTCAAGTGCTTATTTAGGGTCAACTTATGAAGTAAAAAACACTCCTCAACAAGGAATAAATTGGATTGGCGATGATATAAGACCTCTAGCTGTCATAGTAAAATCAAAAGCAGGAAATTATATTCAAGACAGTAGAAATGAATATGCTTTTAAAGCTAGAAACGGGATAGTTAATAAATATGAAAAAGCAAATCAGGTTCTAATAAATCAAAAAAAATATGGTTATCCTATTATGTACTTTGTTGAAGATGTTTACGGAGACTGGAAACTATTAGGTAGATTCAGCGTTATAGAAATAAAAGATAAGTCTGTAGTTTTGAGTGCTTTTAATAAAAATTCTAATGACGATAATAAAATCATTGAACCTAAACAAACATCTAATATAAACAACGTATCAAGAGAAAATATTTTTCCTTGTGAAACAAAACAAACAACAAAAACTGTTGCTATTTTGATAAAAAAGTGCGTAAAAAATGATTGGCCTAAATGGGATCTTCCAACAGAAGATGAAACTTATCAACTTGCAAAAATATGCACAAAATATATAAGATTTTTATCTCCAGTTATTGTGCAAAAAATAGTTGAAAATAATGAATCATTAAGAGCAAGAGTATGCGAGAAACTAGAGTCAAAAGGTATAAATTCTGAATTATATTTTTGGGAAAAATCATCTTGTTGTTTTCCTGGAATTCGAAGATATGCTGGAAGCTCAGAAATCTCCGCTTATAGAAAACGTTCTGAAATTAATTCTATTGAAGATGCTCTCGCTTTAGATGATAACGATTATCCAAAACAAATTTGGTCATTCATTTTTAGAGGTAGTCAATTTAGTAAGTTTGGTCCAACTGGATATAGTTTAGCTCACTTAGTTGATCACAAAAAAGATAAAAATAGAATGGAAGAAGAATTTTCTTCTGAAGATAAGAATGCATTTGAAAAGCCTTTTTATGGATTATATACTTGTGCAACAAATTCAGTATTTATTCCAAATAATTTAATGAAACCAACTGACTTTAATGGTCAAATTAGAAATTTATTATTCCGAAAAGCAGAGTCATTATACGGTAGTTTTTGCAATTTGGTTCCAACATCTATAAAGCTCAATAAAAACACTGATAATAAATGGAATATAAATAACTTTGACTGGGCAGAGCCTGTTGGAACAACGGATAATATTGATGCTTTTCTAAAGTTCAGGAAAAATAAACTAGAATTATTGTTCGAAACATAATAAACACATAACAATGTTTTCAAATCCGATTCGCAGACAAGCTGCGAACGGGTTAAAACCCTGTTATGTGGACGCCCGCACTGGGGCGCAGAGGAGATATAATGGCTGTTGTAGATCTTTCGGGAAAGAAAGTACTTATCTGTTACATAGAAAAATCAATAAATGATTTATTAGCAGGAAAACCTAATCGAAAAACATTTTTAGACTGTGTTTGCAAATATTGGGAAATTCCTGATATCAATAAAGCTAATTCCGTAGATTTTGTTATCGGAGTAAATGCTGATAAAAATATTGTAGTAATTGCTAAACCTAATGAAAATGGTTGGCAAAAGGTGAAAACTTTTCCTAAGTTAAAAGCAGAACTGAGTGATAATAAATTTTTGGAAAGATTTGCATTTGAAGGAATAGATATCTCAAAAACAACAGAAGCTTTGCCTTATATTGGTAAAACTCTTCCTAGTAATATTAAATTTTTTAAGGATATTCCATATCCATTGTATTGTATTGATGGAAATATTATAGATTGGTAAAAAGATGAAAGAAGATATTCTTGAGCAATTAATAGAAGATTGGTATGTAACTAATTCTGGTTGGTTTGTAAAACACAATATAAAATATCGACCGAATAAAAATCATCAAGACTATGAATCAAAAAAAGATTCTGTTCACTCTGATATTGATATTTTAGCTTATTCTCCAAAAGAAAAAATAAATAACGTTCATGTAATTTCTTGCAAATCTTGGCAAAGCGGACTAAATTTGAAATATTTGTTTTCCATTATTGATTCAGAAGCAAATTATAATGATAAAACTAAGGCTGGATTTCAAAAACGTGAAGAATGGAAACAATTTAGAGAGCTTGTATCTGATAAATGGATAGACGCATTTGTAAAAAAAATAGAAGAGGAAACTGGGCAACGAAATTTTACATATCGAGTTGCAGCAACAAAAATAATTCATGATAAGAAAGTTAACTATCTTGAAAAAATTCAAAATAATGAGCAAATAAAAAAAAGATTTAATAAATATAATTCTGAAATCAAAATTGAAATTATAGATTTAAAAACAATAATTAACCAAACTTTGGAAAGAATAAATGATAAAGAAACCCCGGTTTTAGAAATGACTGAAATTGGTAGATTTATACAACTGCTTGAAGCAGCAGGTATTAAAATAAATTGAATCACATAACACATATAAGGCCCCAGCTTGTCAATAAAAATCCTCAAAAAATAA
>JAKSUC010000165.1 GCA_024413595.1 Bacteroidales bacterium | reverse complement strand
TTAAGCAGAAGATTAATGAGAATCTGGAGAAGACGGCACAGTGTTTGTTTGAAGAGATGTGTTCAAAAAATACAACTAAAAAAGCTTTAGGGGAGTTGGTAGAATTTGTTGATGGAGATAGAGGTTCTAACTATCCAACAACTTCTGAGTTTTTTGATAAAGGATATTGCCTTTTCTTAAATGCATCTAATGTAACAGACAAAGGCTTCAATTTTGATAATTGCCAATTTATAACAGAGGATAAGGATAAAAAATTACGTAAAGGTCATTTATTTAATAACGATATTGTATTAACTTCTCGTGGGACAATAGGTAATGTCGCGCTGTTTACTAATAAAATTCCCTTTACTAATATGCGAATAAATTCGGGAATGTTAATTATCCGTCCTAAAAATGAAATTCCAGTTTATACTTTATATGTTTTATTACGAAGTAACTTTATGAAAAAAGCAATTGACAGGTTTAAAAGCGGTTCTGCACAACCACAATTACCAATTCGTGATTTAGAAAAGATGGAATTTTTAGTTCCTACTCAAGCAAATTGTTTTAAAGATGAAAAACATTTTAAAGTTATTTATGACGAATCAATTAATAATTTTAATGAAATAACAAGATTGACTGAATTACGAAATGTTGTTATTTCTCAAATTTCAAAAAGGTAGAAATATGACTTATTCAGATTGTATGCAACAAATCAGCGAAGATGAATTGTATGAGGGGTTATTAGGATATGGATTATTTTCAGATAGACTTCCTCCTTTTCTAACCAGCGTTCCTTATTATAATTATTCATTAACTAATCCATGTAATAATGGTCAATATTGTTCACAGTATATTTTCTTTGACAACTATAGAAATATAAATATACCACGAACACTTGCTATTCCATCTCCTTTTGCATATGAAAACTTGTGTAAAGAGTTGGCAAACGATTGGTCAAAACTACAGCAATATTTTCAACAAAAAACATTAGGTCAATTTCATAAGGTCAGTAGAATACATATACGTAAATTAGCAAAGACAAAAGCTCTTTTTAAAATGAATTATGATAATTGGAAAATAGACGGTTTTCCTGAACCAGAATTAATAATTGATAAAAAATATTTAGTAAAGGCTGATATTTCAAATTGTTTTCCTAGTATGTATACACATTCACTTTCTTGGGCTTTAGCTACAAAGAATATCGCTAAACAAAATATACATGATACTTCTATTTGGTATAACAAAATTGATTTATTGGCACAAAGAATAAAAGACAGAGAAACACATGGTTTTTTAATAGGCCCTCATGCATCAAATCTATTATCAGAGATAATTTTAGCTGATATTGATAATAGATTATGTCAGAGGTGGGAGTATATTAGAAAAATAGATGATTATTCTTGTTATGTAAAATCGAAGGAAGAAGCAGAAGAATTTTTGTTAGATTTATTAACAGAACTTAAAGGATACGATTTATTATTAAATCAAAAAAAAGTTATAATAATAGAATTACCTCAGTCTTCTGAAAATGATTGGGTTATAAAATTAAATAAGGCACAATACCTTTTGTGTAGTTCTCAGAATGTTTATAATTATAATAATGTTAGAAATTATTTAGATACTGTCATTGAATTGGTAAAGACGACAAATAATGCATCAATTCTATCTTATGCATTTAAAGTTTTGAGTGGATTGCAAAGTGTTTCGCAAAAGAATATAAAACACCAAAGAAAAGTTTTTACGAAAAATGCAATTTCATATATAAAGAAAATATCAGTCCACTATACTCTATTACATCCATATTTAATTCAGTTCTATGAATCCACAATGATTTTGCCATTTAAATTCTCACAGGGGGAGATAAAAGAAGTGGCAAATTACTTTTATGACGAAGGTATAAGAACGAGAAACTATGAACTGTGTTGTTATTCAGTTTTGTATTCATTAAAAAATTGTTCGACAATAAATAATTTTAAAATAATAGATATACTTAATTCAAAACATTGTATTCTAATGTTGTTAAGTTATTTATACGCAGATAAAAATGGTTTAACTTCAGAAAAACAAAGTTTATATAATCACGCTTTAACTCTATCAAGCGATAAAGAGGATTTTGATAGACACTGGCTTTTTGTTTATGAGGTGTTACATGTAAATGATCTTCATAATGAGTATAAATCTTTGAAAAAGGCTCATGTATCATTTGTCGATAATTCGAAGTTGACTTACTAGTAGAAGAGGAAATCATATGGCGAAAAATGAATTAATTGAAGCAGGAAAAGAAATTTCAATAGATGCATTAGATACCGCAATTTCTAATCTGACAGACTTTTTTAAAGGTTTTCCAGTTGTATCTAGTGCTATCACTTTGCTAAAAGCACTTGCATCTATACCTGATAGGTTATATGTAAAGAAAATGTATTATTTTTTATCAGCACTAAAGAATGACGATATGGATAGTGATACATTTTCAGATGCAATGAATAAATTAAATAAAGATGGAACCAAATTTGAAGAAACTTTATTATTTATTATTGAAAAGGCCGAAAATACAGAGAAAGCCCATGTTTTGGGATATTTTACCAGATTACTTGCTTTGGGAATAATTAATTATGATGATTATATTTTTTATGTTAATGTAATCAATAACATTCAACTAATATTTCTTAAATACATATCAAGAGAATATAAAAATAATAAGAATCTTGAAAATTCCACAATTTTTGGAGTTCTCCAATCTCAAGGTTTTGTTGAAAGTGGAAACGGTATGCATGAAAAAAATGGTACTCTTAATTTGGAAACAAAGTTTTCTGTAAAATTAAGTAAATTTGGTAGTATACTGGATTAATATTTTAAAGATTCAGCAGGCGTTGCGGGCGGCGTTTGAGCCCGCAGAGGGGATAGGACGCAACGAAGTGCGGC
>JAKSUC010000164.1 GCA_024413595.1 Bacteroidales bacterium | reverse complement strand
ACTCAGAAATTATTATTAATAAAAAAGGTGTGTTTGTGGTAGTGATAGATAATACTAGTTATAAAGTAGCATTGTAATATTTGGTCTATATTAAATTATTAGTGTCCGAGAAAACAATTTTTTCGACCTAAAGATAAAAAAAATAAGGCTATCTCAGTTAAGAGATAGCCTTTTTTTTGTAATATTGAATCGCTTAAAAAAATCATATTACATAGACAAAATTATGAATAAATCTTCAAATATGATGACAATAACTCGTCATCTATTGTCTTATTATATAGATTTGATAAAATTATTGATAAATCCTGAGAATGCATTTGCTGAAGAAGTTTCTGAAATTTTCGACCCGCAGATAAAAATAAACTTTATATTTACATAATCCGTTAAATATTCAAAAAAAAGACTCTACGGATATTTGTAGAGCCTTCGTATTAAGTTTTTGGAATTTATCTCGGACAGTAATAATTTTTTATCTCAAAATTTTTAATTTTAGCAAAAATTTACATTAATAAGCTACAATTTAAAATTATTCTACATTAAAATTATACGAATTAGGATATTTAACTTCGTAAGAAAATCTTAAAGTTTGTTTTTGTTGAGCATTAAGATGAATTTTCCAAGTTAATTTACCAGTTTCAGTATCAACTTGAGCGCCTCCTTTGTCGGTTAATTCAACTTTGATGTCAGTATATTTTGGCAAAGGATATTGATCTAATATTTCAACATCTATTGGATTATTTTTATTATTCTTAACGGTTATTTCAAAACATTTTTGAACTTTTATTGTTGAACCAATAATTTTTTTAGAAGTTAAATCTTTAACCTCTTGACGATTTATTGCAATATCTTTGTCTCTACCAACTGAAATAGAAAGAGTATCAAGAACTTGGTTTGGTTTAATTTCACATTCGCCTTGATACATATTTTCTAAATAAACATAGGCATTTCCGTCTAATAAAGAAAATTGAGCAAAATCTGTGATATTTGCCAATAAATATACATCATTAGAATATCTAGGAATAGAAGTAAATTTATAATCAGAAGATACAATATAAGTCAACATTGTTACATCATAATTTTTCCCATCAGAAGGTATTGTGTATGGAATATCAATTTTAAATTCAGTAGCAGTTTGAGATTTTTTGATGTCTAAAGGCAATGCTTTTTCAACAATATTATATTTTAATTCACGAGGCTCTTTGTTTGATGAATAACTATAATCATCATCAGAATAAATAGCAGAAACCTTACTTCCATATCCAATAACAAGCACTTCTTCTAATTCACTTTCATTTTCTTGTAAAACAATTTGCATATTTTCACCAGGAACTAAACTCTCTGACTCATACCCAATATAATTAAAATTCAAACGATTTGAAGTATTCGTCATCTCTAGTGAAAATTTTCCATCTAAATCTGTAATTGTTTCATTTTGTGTACCATTTTCAACTACAGCTACACCTGCTAATGGTTCATTAGATTTATCTGTTACTACACCATATATCAAATTAGATTTAAGTCTATTCCAAGTATAATTATTTGCAGATCTTTTTACAGGAGGCAAAAACATTGAAACAAATTCAGGAGCAGTGTTTCCCAAAGAAGGGTCACCAGTTGAAATGGTTAATTTTACCTTTTCCCAATCTTCTGTAGACGATTGATTTACATGGGCACAATATACCAAATTTAAAGGCAAGTTTATACCATCAATACGCACTTCATAAAAAGGATCCCAACTTGCATCAAACACTAAATAATTCATTGATAAACTAACATTTGAATAATCATTTTCAGAAGATAAAACAAGTTTTACTTGGCTAATCTTTTTTTGCAATTTGCTTTGTTTGTTAGATTTTTCTTGTATCAAAGCTAAAACTTCATCTTTATATATTTTTATTTTAGAAGAATTGTTTAATAATTTTTTTGCAATTTCAGATAATTCTGATTTATAAAACTTTGACATTGATATTAATTCTTCTGTAGCCACTCCATTTTGAGTTCCTCCAATTTGCATATTTGTAAATATCAAATTTCGTTCGTTTTCTAAAACTGTACTTTGAGCATTTAAATATCTGATAGAATCTTTTAATTGTGATATTTTATTATCTTCTGATTTAATTTCTTTTGCCAATTTAGCATCGTCTTCTACCGAGAATTCATGTTTTAACGATACAATTTTTACATTTTTATTTTTTATACCTATTCTTATTGTATTAGGATCTAGTTCTGTACTTAGATTTTTTATATAAAAGGTGGTTGTTCCTTTTGTGATATTAAAAGTACCTGTTCTATTTATTAAAGCTCCTTTTCTATAAACTGTTACTTCTTTAATACTAGTATTAATATTTTGCGCTAACAATTGAATTGAAACTAATAATAAAATGCTAAACATTAATATTTTTTTCATAGTTTTTAAAATTTAATTAAGTAATTTATTATAAGCAAAATTAGATAAATTATTTAAAATAAAAAAATGTATTTAATATTTTTATAAGATGATTTCTAATAGAACAGATGTTAAAAAATTAGAAAATAGTATCAAAAATCTAACAGATCTTTATTCTGATTTGTTGCCTCAAAAAATTTCTCGTTTAAGACGTTTATTTTTAAAATATATGAGTAGAGATATTGTTGATAAATATTATATGCCTCGTACTATTGAAGGAATTAATATTAGTAAACGAAAAATATTTTTAGAGTCTACAAAAATAATTTTACCTAAAACTTTATCTTCAATAAAACAAAAACATATCAAAATAGATGATAATGATAATGATTATATAAATAATCCCAAAAATACTAATCCTTCTGAATTAAATTTTGATGATGTTGCTCCTAGAAACGATATTTATATTTTGAGTTAAAATTTATTATAATTAACTTTATTAAAATTACCACTCTTCAATTTTGCAAGTATGTTTTTTTGTTTCTTTGTTGTACGCAATT
>JAKSUC010000163.1 GCA_024413595.1 Bacteroidales bacterium | reverse complement strand
CGAGAGGTGTTTTTTTTACTTCTCGTTTTTATACGTTTTATTATCAATTAGCTGAGGAGTCTAATTTTCTGTGATAATTGTTGTTGTCTCTGATATTCATGATTAATAAGTTAGTTTTTTAATCATAAAATCCTAATTTTTCAACCTCTTCTTCGGTTAGTTTGCGATCTTCTAAAATCGACCATTCTTTGGTGTTAAAATCATATCTAAAAATTACAAATTTTTTATAATATTGATAACAACGTAAGGTTAAATAATTTTCATCTAATTCTACGTCTATATCTTTTAATTTCAAATAATTATTAGCAATGTATTCAAATATTTCTTGATTTATTGTGATTATATTTTCAATATTATAAGATTGAGGTTTATCATTTTTTAAACACTCAATGATATTAATTTTTTCTATTGTTAAGACCTCTAACTGATAATCAATTATATATGCAAAGTTTTTATTGTATGACAATTTTACAATTCTTGGACTATATTCTCTTTCTAAAGTTTTATAATTAAACCAACTTCGTTTATAAATACATTTGTTATGATTATTTGATTTTAAGTAAATGCTAATATTAGTATAGCTTTCGTTATAAATTTTATGTATTTTATTATTATCACTAGTTTTGTAAATAATTGTATCATTTAATTCCAAATAACAAGTATCAACATGTAAATCTTGAGCATAGTTAACAATGTTTATAAACATTAATAAATATATCAAAAATATTTTTTTCATAATAATAATATTTTATTGTTTGTTATTTTAATTCTTCTCTAATAATACTTTTAGAAAATTTTATTTCTCTTACATTTTTATCATTTGGTTTGGCATATCTTTTTTTATTAGATTTTAAAATTAAAAAAGCACCGATAGAAGCATTTTCCCATAAATCAAAAATATTTTCATTTCCATTACTAACGAATTTTGTTCCGTATGATGGATCATACAAAATTTCGTTACAAACAACAACATAATGATTTTTGAATGTACATATTGGATTTTTATTGTTTTGTCCAAGTGCATCATTACAATTTTCATTGCATTTAATATTAGTTTCATTGCTTACTTCATAAACAAAATCATTTTGTAAATCTGCTTCATTTATACTACTAAATTTAAATGCTTTGGTTGCAATTAAACTACTATAATTATATTTTTGATTTATTTCATCGCAACATTGTATTTGATATATCTCTGATTGAATTCCTTGTGATTTTAATATAAAATAAAACAATTTTGCCCAAGCAAGACATGTCCCATTATGATTACCTAATAAACCATTAATATTTTGTGCTTCACCATTATCTGAACTTCCATTCAGCCAATAATACAATGGTTCTCCATTGATATTTTGCATTTTTAAATTGCTAAAATCAGTCCAAATTGCTTCAATTATTTCTTTGGGTTCATTTTTATGTTGAGCATTTCTACATACAATATCAACAATAGTTTCATATAATGGTATTTCAATAATATTGATTTTATTTAAAATTAGAATTTTATTTTTAGAGGTTTCCAAAAATGTTTCCTTTTCATTGTATTTGATTTTCCAATCAATAGTAAAATTATCAAAATAATCTATACTATTGGATAATTTTTTAGGACATGAAAATTCTGCTAAATAATAATTTTTGTTTGATTTATTTTCTTCAATATTGTCATTTTCTTCTATTTTATCACATGAAATTCTTTTTAATTCAATATTCTGTTTTTCAGCGTTTTGTATAAACTTTTTGTCTGTAATTTGACCGTTAATTTCAAAATCTTGAATTTTTTTATCTAATTCAAATTTTATAGTTACTTTAAATTCAGAATTTTTTAATAAAGCAAAAGATGCGATATTATTTTTAGATAATGTAATATTTATTGTTGGTAATGGATCTTTTACAAGTGTAATTTCATCTTTGGAATTTAAATTTTGTATTGAAAGATTAATTAAATTCCATTTAACACCTTCCACATTCTCCCCCTCACTTTCTTCCTTTCTCCATTTCAACCAAACTCTGCTTGGGTCTTGTATTTCATTCCACTGAAAATGATAATGTTCTGTTCCTGAGGAATAATCCATCAAGTTTTGAGTTTTACCAGAATTATTTGACGAATAAAATGCGTGTTCAAGATTTCCAACTCCGTGACCAAGTTCATGTGCAACAGTGTGTAACGAACCACCTTCGTAAATAAATCCACAATTGTAACCGCGTGGCATATAGCCAGATACGGATGTTCCTAATGAGTCTTTTTTGTCTAAAACATTATCAACAAAAAACAAATAAAAATTGTCGTCTTTTATATTTTTATCGTAAGTTTCTAAAACTAATTTTTGGTCAGAATTATAAACTGAATGCCAGTTTGAACCTCCATGCGTAAAGGTTTCTAAATCAGGAATTTCAATTTTATCTTCTGAAATTATAAATTCTGTAACAGCTGGTTTAAAAATTTTATTTAAACCGCTGGCAGTAATTGATTTGTCAATTTTTGCATTGTTAACACTCACTAATACAACGTTTTTAGTTTGTTTTTTGTATGTATAAACAAAGAGTTTTCCAATCCTTTGTCCTGAATTATCATACGCATAAATATAATTTGTATCAGGTTTTTGTGTACCAGTAAATGTTAAAATATTATCTTTTGATAATTTGAGTTTTATTCCATAACGGTCTTTGAATATTACGCTGTCTTTCAAATCGTTATAATTTGAAAAATCTACTTTTACGTAATCTGTTTTTAAGGTTTCGACAGATTTGTAAAGAAAATCGTAACCGTTTGCAGATTTGGGATAAAATTCATTTGTTGAAAATATTCCATGGTCGTTTGAACCAAGATAATCAAAGGCATATTTTTGTTTACTTGATGGCAAAAAGTTTAGCTGAAAATTAGCTGACGAGTCTAATTTTCTGTGATAATTGTTATTGCCTCTGATATTCATGATTAATGAATTAGTTGTTTTCAATC
>JAKSUC010000162.1 GCA_024413595.1 Bacteroidales bacterium | reverse complement strand
AGGTTCCCTCCAGAAAAAGTAAGGTATTGTGTTATCTTAGCACGATAACCTTGGGACCTTAATGATTTTCACAGTTTTCAAAGCCAACAAACGGTCGGGCCGTTTGCGGTTTAAAACAATGTTATGCTTATACGCATGGCGTGATTAGTAGGGGAGAATAAATGAAAAAAATTTTTTTAATATTAGTTATATTAATTTTATCAGCATTTTTTTATGGGCAGTCGTTAGAAGAAAACGAAACTGAATCAGATTTTACATCTCATTATGAAATAAATGATTCCAACATAAACATCCGTTCTGAACCAAAATTAAGTTCTTCTAAAGTTGGAAAAATTGATTTTTATGGTGAAATTTTAGTTAATCCCTCTTTATCTACTGTAAAAGAAAAAATTGGTAAGTATGAAGGCTACTGGTTACGATGTTATGTTCCAAAGTTAAAAGTATACGGATATGTTTTTTCACAATATTTTGAATTTAAATATGCAGCAAGAAGAGATTCAAAACTTAAACAGCTAGTAACAGGGAAAGAGAAAATTGATCAGTCTCAATTTAAAGATAGCAAAATTTTTAAAAATGATTCTACAAAAGTCATAGTAAATCTTCCTAATGTAAAAACAGAATATGTAAATAATATTGTTGATAGTCCTTCATATCACGAAACTGAAATTGCATACATAAATGAAAAAGATAATATTTATGCATTAAGATATTATTGGTACGAAGGTAGATACTATATTTTTTATCTTGGAACAGAAAACACCGTATATAAAACTCGATATACAACAATTGTTTATAACAAAAATCGAACAAAGATGGCCTTGTATAATCTTGGAGACGACACGTGGGGCAGTTCCGAAGTTGTTGTATTTGATGCAAAATCAGGTAAACAACTTAAAAAAATAGATTTGAGTTGGGAAGACAGGGTTATCGACCTGAAATGGGATAATGAAAAATTAATAATTGATTATGACAAATTAATCGAATACCCTGGAGAATTTAAACCAACAATAGTTGAAGTAGATTTTTAGCATAACAAGCATTTCAAAGCGGCTGTCGGGTCGAGCCCTCGCGGTTTAAATGCAAGTTATGTGGAGTTGCCACTAGTGCATGGGAAGAAAAAATGAAAAAAGTATTGTTGTATATATTTTTTAATCTTATTTTCATATTTGTGACATATGCTCATGGAATCACTTTGCTAGATCACTCAAAAGTAAATGAATTGTCCTCATTTAGAATACAAGATGAAATAGATTTACGAATAGAAAAAGATTATTCAGCAGAAGTAAAATATCGGACATTAAATCATGAGGGCGGAATGAAAGTAACAGTCCTTGAAATTTTGAAAAGTGATGTTCAGGAAAACAAATATGGAAAATGGTTTTACGTTTTGTTGACCGCACCTATGTGGGTTGATACTGGAGAATGGATAGAAAAATATCATAAGTTTTTGATTTTCATTCCAAATGATATGCCCCTTTTTGATTTTGAAGAATAGAAGAATTATTTATTAGATTCTATATTATTAATAATAAATCTGTTTGTATGGCAGTTTAAAACTGTCATTTTTATTTAACATTTGAATATACAATGTATATAAAATAATTATTGTAAGTTATACTGGATATAATGTGCAATGTGATAAAAAAAAGCATCTTCTTACAAAAGAAACAGGTGGATAAAAAATAGTATGAAAAAAGTAATTATAATCTGGATATTTTTATTTGTATATTCGTTGAATTGTTTTTCTCAAGTAATTAACAGTGATTATTTTCCGGAAGATAATGAGATTGATAAACAGTATGAAGTTGATATGCAAAAATGGGCAACTAATTATGAATGGCAAGAAATAAATGGAAAATATCAAGAATTATGGAAAAAGCAAATGTATTTAGAGCTGGAAAGATTGATTTCTATAATTCCCAAATCGGAATCTATTATTAGAGCAAATCAGAAGAAATGGGAAGTTTCAATCGAAAGTGATTATTCCCTAGTTCGAAATAATGTGAATATGAATTTTGTTGGAAGGGAAATATATATTGGAGAGTTTTGTGGTAACTGGATCAGATTATATAGAGAACGTGCAAAATATTATTTATGTTTATATTATACAATTCTAGATCAAACCTCTGAAGATTTATGTTATACAGATAGATATGGGACGAAGTTAGCGAAATAAAAAAAGAATTTGTAGGGAAGTAGATTAGATGTCTGAAGAAAAATTTTTAATGTGCATATTTATCTATGTGTTAATAAATATAATATTATTTATTATATATAAATTTACATATAAGTTAAAAACTTTACATCGTTTTTTATCAGGAATTGATAATATTTTATTTTGTTTACTTTTGGTATATGGATTTTATAGAATAGAACCTATATTTGTTGTGTTAGTTCCTTGTGTATTACTAATTGTATATCCAATTTCCTGGGGCTTAAATAAAGAATTATCAGGTGAAGATGTAGCATCTGTTGTGGAATTGAAAAGTCCATTTCCATTAAAAAAAGAAAATAGAGTAAAGGCAAAAGTTGGATTTGCTCATGTTGCAACATTTCCATTTTTTTATTTATTGGATAGTTGGAAAAAAGTTTCTTAATAAAAGATGCGCAAGGAATGGAAGGGTGGCACTTGCCAGTCCGTCAGGACCGTCCGTAGGTAAGCCCTGGAACTCCGTTAGTAAGTAGATGGAGCATAAATAAAAAAACAAATTGTAAGTAAAAAATTGCATGGCGTCAAAGAAAACTGATAAGCTAAATATTAAAAATAGTAACTCTTGAAGAAAAAATAACAGAGTATGAAACAAATGATAATACAAAAACAGAAGATGAATTTAATGATTTAAAAGAAACAGCTTCCTTTGATCTTATTGGTATAAAATTTGAAATATATTATATAAATAAAAAAAATAATTCTGAAAGTAAGTTGAACTTTCTTTTTGAAATTGGATTGAGTTTTAGGAATAATGAATGGAGAAAGAAT
>JAKSUC010000161.1 GCA_024413595.1 Bacteroidales bacterium | reverse complement strand
AAAATCCTCCAAATAAGCGCAATTACGCAAATTGTAAGGAGTATCTCCCTGGTCAGCTCGTTTTTCAATTTTGTCCCAATATTTGTCTAAATGCTGTTTTAAAGCTGGATACTCATTAATATTTATACGTGGAAATTTTCCTTTTACTCCATTGTGAGTATTAATCAACCACAAATTAGCCCAGTCATATCCATACCTTTTAATATCTCTGCCTCTTAAAATTGGTCGTATAAGTTCAGCCGTTCTATTTTTTTCTTCTTCAGTTTTACAATTTGAAAGTATTTCATTTCTCTTTTCTGTAGATATTATAAACGCTTCATTATATCCAGTTAATACTCCACGATAAATATTTATATCCCAATCTTTGAGAAGTGTTCCAACAGACTCTATTTTATGCTTTATTGATTGTTCTATTGTAGAAAGTATTACCCAGCTATCACTATTATTAAAAGTAGAAATGTCAGAATGTTGTTGCACAAAAAGGCTCAATTTAACTCCATATTTTTAATATATCTATCGAGAGTATTTCTATCAACACCACAAATTTTCGCAATTTGCCGTTTAGAGGTTTTTGTTTTTAACAATTCCATTACTAAAACTTTTTTATTGTGAAGTTTTAATTTAGAAGGATCACTTTTACGACCTTTTGGTCTACCTAAAATGACACCTTCAGCCTTTTTTCTTGCTAATGCTTCTTTAGTACGTTGTGCAATTAAATTACGTTCAATTTCAGCACTTAACCCAAAAGCAAAAGCCAAAACTTTGCTCTGAATGTCATCTCCAAGTCGGTAATTATCTTTGATAGTCCAGACTCTACACTCTTTATTCATACAAATATTAAGAATTTCCATAATCATAAATAGATTACGACCAAGTCGCGAAAGTTCCGAACAAATAATAATATCCTCTTTTTGAACTTTTTTAAGAAGTTTACCTAATAAACGTTTATCAAAATTCTTAGTACCAGAAATAGTTTCTTCAATCCAACCATTAATAACAATATTGTTATTTTTGCAGAAATTATTAATCTCAAATCTTTGGTTTTCTACAGTCTGTTTATCAGACGAAACACGTATATATCCGTAAATCATAATTTTAATATTTAATTTACGAATTATATAAGTTTATATTTTATTTCTGTAACAAAAGTAGAGACGCGGTGCACCACGTCTCTACGGGATTAATCCACCAATCAAATACAAATTATCTCTCAATTCTTATAAGAATAATACAAATTTTAGTACAGAACAATTAAAAGTGAATTTCAAATTTGTGTTAAGTAACACAAGTACGAAAAACCTTTGCTTATATACTTGTGTTAACTAACCAAAGTACGAATTGACATTCCTGAGTACGAACATAATGATATAATTTAATAAAAAATAACACAAAATATAAAGATAACATACATAATTAAATGAATAATACTATAAAACAATCTTAGACAAGGATTCTTAATTTCATTTATGAACATATTCTTGGGAGCATTCTTTCTTTTTGGGATTCTCTGTTTTAAAATTAAAGTATTTAATATTGTCTCCTTCTTGAATAAAGTTTGATTTTATAACATCATCAACATTGCCAATCCATATAATAACTTTACCATCAGATGGATTATTAGCTCTATCTAAGACTATATAAATTGTATTTTTGGGAGTTTCATCTGAAATTGAAAGAGACATCTTTCCTTTTTCCAATTCACATTTATACTTCCCACTTCTTTTCAAATTGAATGAACGTTTATCTACAATGCCATTTATGCATTCAGGTATGCAATTAGCGCAAGTTTCTTGTTGCCAACATCTATAATATGTGATATAATTATATTTTATCCAAACCTCATGATTGTTTTCATACCATTCTTTCAATTGGTTAAGTTTATCTATGATAATTTGTTTCGATAAATAATCGGGACAAGGTATGTTTTGCTCTTCGATTTTATTGAAATTATACATTTTCAATAGATCACCGCTAATAGAATCACCTGAAATCAAAGATTCAAGTTCTTCAATAGTTTTTACATTTATTAGAACTACCTTTAAGCCTTCCTTTGCTTTTATATTCGCTTTATCATGATATTTGACAAATTCAATATAAAATTGTGGATTATCTTTATTATCAACAATTTTTGCAAAATGATTTTCTTTGTCATAATATAGTTCGACTTTTGGAAATAACTCTTTTATGTTTATGGTGTCATAAACACATTGTTCTTCAATATTTTTTTTACAAGAATTATACTTAACACAATCAACCTTGCACTCTTTTACAATACTTTTTGTTTTTATTTGAAGTTTGACATCAGTTTTATTGTACCATTCTACAAATTTGTACTTAGCTTCAAACTGAAAATACTCAGCGAAAGGGCATTCATTATGTTTATGATGAAAATGGTGTTCGTATGTATCACCTTTATGAGGCTCTAGTTGGTCTTCACAAGCTGGACAATAATATTTTGTTCCATGTTTTGACTCTTCTATACCCACAAATTCTCCATTAATATCTACTGCAATTGTATATGACGCCATATCTATAGAATTGATTATATATTATTACTGTTCGAAACAACTTATTTTCGACCCAAAGATACAAATAATATTTCATTAAAATTCCCAACGCAATTACTCCCCGTAGAGGGGCTGGCATCGCTGCGTGGCGTTAAGAAAAATTTGAAATTAATCCGTTAAAAAATTCGAGGCACAGCCAATTTCGAGTTTTAGAATTAATTTTGAATTTTTTAGCCTAAGCAGTAGAGACGCGGTGCACAACGTCTCAACGTGAAACAAACACAATTTGTACAGACGTTGCGTATGTTGTACAATTATTACTTATTGTAGAGACGCGGTGCACCACGTCTCTACGATAACCGAACAACAATTTGTATAGGCGTTGCGTATGTTGTACAATTATTGCATGTTGTAGAGACGCGGTGCACCACGTCTCTACGGTAACCAAACACAATTGTATAGGCGTTGCGCATGGTGTACATGTTGTAGAGACGCGGTGCACCACGTCTCTACGGTAACCGAACACAATTATAC
>JAKSUC010000160.1 GCA_024413595.1 Bacteroidales bacterium | reverse complement strand
AAACTGATTATGTAAAAGTAGATTTTAGCAAATATCGTGGAGGAGACAAAGAAAACATCGTTTTCAAAGACCGATATGGAATAAAACTTAAACTCAACAACGACAATACATTAACATTTATCGCAACAAACAAACCTGATACAAATTATATTTATGCGTATGACAAAGACGGAGTTAGAATTGGGAAATTATTTGTTTATACTTACCAAAAACAAACAAAAAACGTTGTTTTAGTGAGTGTTAACGGAGCAAAAATTGACAAAACAATAACCGTTGACGGATTAAATAAAATCTTTAATCCAGCTGTTACAGAATTTATAATTTCAGAAGATAAAATTGAAATTCCTGATTTAGAAACCTTTACGCATGGAGGTTCAAATTGGCATTCTGTTTATAATTCTGACCAAAAATTAGTTTTAGAAACTTACGATAAAAATATCAAAGACGACAATTTTTATTTGTTTTTTGTTGATAATGTTTTAGACAAAAAAGATTCTCTTGGAACATCTGTATCTGGCTATATGCCACGAGGTTACAATTGTGGATTTATTTACGAAGGTGGTTCATTGCACACCATCGCCCACGAACTTGGTCACGGTGTTGGAAATCTAGAACACGCATTTGTAAATTCAAATTCTTCTGGCAAAACCAAAAACTTAATGGATTATTCATCAGGCGAAGAACTTTGGCATTTTCAATGGAACGAAATTCAAGATCCAAGTAGAGTTTGGATGAAGTGGAGAAAGGAGGAAAGTGAGGGGGAGAATATATCGACTGCAAAATTTGTTTGTATTAATGACGAAAATGCAATTAAAATTTTAAATGAAAAATATCAATATTTTTATTTGCCTGATAAACGAATTATTTATTTACCAGAAGATAAACATTATCAAGCATCTGGATTTTTTGTTCAAGAAGAAAAAGAAGAAGATAAAAAATATACATTGGGAACATTGGCTTCACTTCGTTTTGTAGGTGGCGATTATAGGATGATTTATGATACAAAAGAAGAAAAGGCACTTTATTTTAGATATGACAATTCTCAAAATCAAAAAATTAAATTGACAGATGTTGATCCATTACTTGTTTTAAATAAAGAAATGGATGCAGTAAAAGTTGATGTTTCTTTTGAAACAAAAGAATTAATTGTTAAGAAAAGAAAAGAAGTAGAATGGTACGAAGATAACCCATCTATTGAATTTGTCGAGGTTGAAAAAATAGACTTTAATGGGAAAAGAGAATGTCAACAACCATTTGATGATTTTAATTTATCCGTAATACCATCAGATGAAACGGCATATTATGTAAATTTTGTTTTTAGTCCATATTGTTCTCAAATTATTAGATGGATAATTGAAAATGAAGAAGATTATTTTTCGGCAGAGGAAAAATTTAATCAGTGGTATTCTGAGCAACGTACTTACCCAATCAATGCAAATAATGTTAACGCAAAAGAAGAAATTTTACAATATCTTGTTAATAATGAGGATTATGAAATAAAAGACGAGGATTATATCAAGATAAAAGATTATATTGAAAAAACAAAAATAATAACTTCAAAACAGATAAATCCATCAAGAGATACAAATCTCACAGCTTTTTATTTAGTAGTTGGAGAACCATCTGCAGATAATCTAAAAGACCTTAATGATGGATTTATTATGGCTCCGTATTATATTTATAGATTTCGATATAATAAAAAAGAAAATAGCAAAGAATTATATACTAGTCAAAGGTGGAAAGATAAAACATATTCAGAAGTTTGCGTGCAAAAAGCTATAGAAGAAATTCGTCGAGCTTATGCCTATAACGAAAATATTAGGTTAGGCAAAGTTAATACACAGTCTACTGGAATAAACACAATAATATTAAACGATGGAACTAGTTATAGATCATTATCATTGTCTGTTAAAGACGAGATTCTGTTTAATCCCCAAACAGTATCTATAGATGTTAAAACTGGTTTTTATGCAGAAAAAACTTTAACATTCAATAATAATGTTCATATAACTTTGTATGAATATAAAAAATATGAATCTTTAAAAAAATATTTATTTCCATCGCAACAAGATTATATTAAGCAAACAAAAACATTTATTAATAGTTTAATTAATGCAGATAGGGACAATAAACTCAAAATGTTATCAATATTGCCAAAGCAAGATTATACTTTGATTAAATTAAAAGATAGAATTGATATTTTAAAAATATTATCTGATGGAATATTAACCGAAGAGTATTTTTGTTCATGTGTAAATGATGAAGAAATAGTAATAAATCTGATAAAATATACCCCCGAAAAAGATTATATAGAGTTATTGAATGCACTTTTTAATCAAGATATTTATTTAGGATTAAAAGATGGATTACAAGGAGATAATTATATTACATTTTTATTTGAACTTTATAAAATATGGAAAAATGTTTATAATGATGAAATTACGAAAACTGCTTCTACTTTAAATTCATTTAAAAAAGTTGAATATGCATTGAATATTTTACAACGAAAATATTATTATTGGAATGAATCTGGAGAAAAATATATTCAATATGACTCAGATTTCGGTCATAATAATATTTATATAAGTTATAATTATGGTAATAAATTTGAAACATTGTTATATGAAAATTATAATCTAGGAAGTTATAATATTTTTCATGAAGCAAATCTTAATCCGCAAGAAATTATTATATTAAAATGTAAAACTGTTCCTACATTTTTATTTAATAATATTGAAAAAAATTCGACTATATTAATTCCAGCTTTCATGTTTGATGCATTGATTGATAAAATGGATAGTGAAGAATATTTTAATGATATTGATTGGGCGATTACTATTGTTTCTTTATATTTTGGTTATGGTGAATTAAAAGTATTGTCAAAATTGTCTAAATTTGACAAATTAATATTATTCTTTGGATTAGGTTCTGATGGATATAATTTACTATCAAAATCTGAACCTGTTAATACGTTTATTGAAGAAAATTTTTCATCTGGAGGAAAATTATTTTGGAATACCTTATTGAATATGAGTGATGTATTGAATCTTAAATCTATTAATCCTAAAAAATTAAATTCTTTAGTCAATGATTTC